>JASEHA010000235.1 GCA_030018795.1 bacterium | reverse complement strand
CGGGGCTTGTCCCCACGCCTATTTTTGACCGAAAGAATCGTAGGTTAAAAAACTTAAACATCGAGTATATACATGTTCAATCATACAGCAATTCTCATTTTGAGATTCCAGTAGGGCAAACACCACATCCTTGCTTGTTCTTGTGTGCCTAAAATAAGGCAGGTAGCCTGTCCTGCACTCGGGTAAAAAGGTGAAAAGGTGAACCAATATATTGAAGAAGAGCAGAACTTACTTCAGCGTCTCCACCAGACTAACAGAAGGTTGGATAAAAAGATACAAAATTTTTCTGTCCTCTATCAGATGAGTGAGATTATTACCTCTGAATATGAAATCAATCACCTGTTATCCTCGATGATTGATTTTCTTAAAAATCTGTTTTCAGTAGCAGTAGGCTCGGTGATGTTGCTTAATAATAAGACTTGTGAGCTAACAATTGAAGCAGCGATTGGACTGGATGAACAAATCAAAAGAAACACAAGGATTAGACTCGGCGAGGGAATCGCTGGCTGGGTAGCTCAGACAGGTAAACCATTAGTCGTGAATAATATTGAGGAACATAATCTCTTTAATCGAAGAAATCAGGATCGGTATCCAACTAAATCTTTTCTAAGTTTTCCATTAAAAGCAAGAAATAGGGTTATTGGGATAATTAACTTGAGTCGAAATTCATTGCCAGAGGAAATAATGGAGGATGAGTTAGAGCTACTCTCAATATTTGCCGCTCAGTATTCCATAGCTATAGAAAACGCTTCTTTTCATGAAAAACTGATAGCAGAACAAAAACTTAGAGATGAACTGGAGATTGCAGCCAAGATTCAAAGATCCATTTTACCAAAGAGTATTCCAGAGGTTGAAGGGGTTGATATGGCAATAATAAATGCTCCATCTAATGAAGTAGGTGGAGATTTTTATGATTATTTTAAAATAGGGAAGGATAAAATAGGTATTGTTGTTGGTGATGTCTCGGGTAAAGGTATCCCGGCTGCTCTTTTCATGACCATTTCAAAGAATATTATCCATGCTGAGGCATTAGCCAATAAGTCAGCCCAGAAGGCAATGGATAAATCCAATGAGCTGATTACAGAAGACTCTTTATTTGGTATGTTTGTGACTGTTTTTTATGCTGTATTAAATGCTAAAAATAAAACATTAGAATACCTCAGTGCTGGTCATATCCGACAGATAGTTTATCATCCATCTACCGATAAGGTTGAATTCTTACAGGCAAAAGGCAAGCCTCTGGGAATTCTTAAACATTTACCATTGATGGAAAAGGCAGTGGTGAAGCTTTATCTCGGCGATATAATCCTTTTCTTTACTGATGGGATAATCGAAGCAATTGATGAAAACCAGCAGGAGTTTGGAGAGATACGGCTTCTGGAAATAATCAGGAATAATTCCCATCTTTGTGCTGCAGAAATAGTAGCTACAATTGAAAAACAGATAAAGTCTTTTTGTGGCAAGACTCCTCAGTTTGATGATTTGACTATGGTAGCAATTAAAATGGAAGGGGAGAGTGTTGCAAACAGTTCCAAATCTGACATGGGTTTTGGAGATTTCAGCAGGAAAAAACTTGCCAAACTTGCCAAAATAGCTCAAAAAGGCATAATTTCTTAAGCTTGGCAATATTTTGCAAAATAATAGTTGCAATATTCATTAATTGCTTTCTGGTGATGTATTTGTTTGTCAAACAGCCAGGCACGAGAAAGGCTCCAATAGAACTAATCATGCCTCAAGTGCGTCCTATGTCCTTCTATCAAATAGTAAATGACCCGTTGGACTGTCTCCTGAAGCTCCAAAATGTCAAGCAATACGGAAACATGGCAGGAAATAGGGTCAACCAATGCTTAAGAGTGTAGATATGGCGAGAGAGGCTATGCAACGCTCTCTGGAAGGGAAACATGATGAATGAAAAATTTGAGTTGACTTTACCTAATAAATCTGAGTCATTAGTTAGTGTAGGGGATTTTATATCAGGAATAGGGCATAAAGCCAGATTTAATCCTGATAAGTTACAGGACATCCTTATTGCTGTGGATGAAGCATGCACTAATATTATTCGCTATGCCTTTGAAAATGGAGAAGAGGCAACCTTTACTATTATTTGTCAGATAACTACTACAGAACTAACCATTTGTCTCATTAATCAGGGTAAAAGATTTAATCCCGCTTCACCACTTCCTTCCATTCCTTCTCGAAAAGTAGCTGATTTAACTCATGGAAGAGGGCTTCTTTTTATGCATCATTTTATGGATGAACTTAAGTATGAATACCATCCTCAAAAAGGTAATATTTTGTATATGATTAAATATAAAGGAGGACATGAAAATGGATCTGAAGGTTAGAAAGACAGGGCAGGAAGAGGATATTGTCTCGATTGATTTAGCAGGAAGAATGGATTATCACTTTGTTTTAGGGATAGAAAAAGAGATCCATGAGGTAATTGATAATAGTCATTACAAGATAATCCTCAACATGGCAGGGCTTGAGTATATTTCAAGCAGCGGGTTAAGCTTGCTTTTAACCATACTCAAGGAGGTTCAAAAGAATAATGGTGAGTTAAAGTTGGTTAAGATGCAGGCAGGGGTGATGAAGATACTGGAGGTTGCAGAGCTATGCGACCTTTTTGATATATTTGATGACGAGAATGCAGCCATAGAAAGTTTTAATTCAAAAAAAGGGAGGATGAAGATGAAACTTCAATTAGCGTTAGATATTGGTTCAGAAAAGGAGGTTCTGCATCTGGCTGAGGAAACTTCTGAGTATATAGATTGTATTGAGTGTGGTACCCCATTGATTAAAAATTTAGGAATGCAAATAGTAACCAAAATGCGCCATAAATTTCCAGATAAACTCATCTTTGCTGATTTGAAGATTATGGATGTAGGTGAATATGAAGCTGGTTGTGGTTTTGATGCAGGAGCAAATATTGTTTCTGTTTGTGCGGGTGCAGATGATTCTACCATTATAGGGACATGTAAGGCAGCCAAAAAGTATCAGAAAAAAGCATTAGTGGATTTGATTGGGGTAAAAGATAAAGTAGCCAGGGTTAAAGAGATTGAACCTTTAGGTGCAGACATAATCTGTGTTCATGTGGGCATAGATGAACAGATGCAGGGAAAAGACCCATTAGAAATATTTAAAGCTGTATCTAATATAACCAATCTGCCTTTAGAGGTTGCTGGTGGAATTAATCTGGAAAGGCTAACCCAATTGCTCCCATTTTCGCCTGAGTTTGTAGTGGTTGGCGGAGCAATCACTCATGCATCCAATCCCAGAGAAATAGCTAAGATGTTAAAGGAAAAGATGGAAGGGAAATTACCATGAAGATTGACTCTGTGCCGTTTGGTATGCAGGTTATGTATGATTTTATTTTAGAAGAGATTGGTGTGTTAATCAATAAAATAGATTTTGATAATGCCCATGAATTAACGGAATTGATTGTTAGTAAACAACAAAAGAGGATATTTGTGGCTGGAAAGGGAAGAAGCGGGCTGATTTCAAAAGCCTTTGCCATGCGGCTGTTACATCTTGGCTTTGATGTATCAGTAGTTGGCGAGACCACTACTCCAGCTATCCATGAAGGTGATTTGCTTATTATTAGCTCTGGATCCGGGAGTTATATAATCGACAAAGGAGATAGAAACTTTGAGTTGGTGGGAATTACCACTGATAAGGATTCTAATCTGGCTAAAAGAGCTGACTTAACCATTATTCTGCCAGCTGTCAGCAAAATAAGGGATAAATCAAAGATATTTGATCAGTGTATTTCTATTCAACCTATGGGCTCTTTATTTGAACAGATACTTTTCATCTTTCTGGAAGGTATAGTGCTATATTTAATGATGCGGCTCTCTATTTATAGCACAGAGATGTTTACCCGTCATGCTAATGTGGAATAGCTGTAACTCGAATTGTTGCACAGTGAGCAAAAACGGTGCGGATGCAAAGTACAGATACAAACAATAGTGGTTCTTTAACAAATCGTGTGGGTAAGGTAATGGGTTAGAATCAGAAAAGAGTTA
>JASEHA010000234.1 GCA_030018795.1 bacterium | reverse complement strand
ACCTCATTTCCGAACCCTTTACTCTTCTATTCCCATAATTCCCAACAAATTTTGCCAAAGAAGGTAGAATAATTATTTCCCCTCATCCTTCAAAGCAGTATATCATACTATCTGTTACCTGTCAATCACATTTCTCCTTCTGTTCATTATTCCTGCTACACCATTCTATGGTCAGAACGGTGTCAGCATCATACAGTTATTGCTCTCCTAAATACGCCTTCTTTACCATATCATTTCCCAGCAGTTTATCGGCAGTATCAGTCATAACAATACTGCCTGTTTCTAAGACATACGCCCTTCCTGCAATTTGCAAGGATTTTTTCGCATTTTGTTCAACCAGCAATATGGTAATGCCCTGTCTTTGATTAATCTCTTGTATCGTCTGGAATACCTTTTCAACCAATATCGGGGCTAAACCCATTGAAGGCTCGTCAAACATTAGAATCTCAGGTTCTGCCATCAGACCGCGGGCTATAGCCAGCATCTGCTGCTCTCCGCCGCTCAATGTACCAGCCAGCTGTTTTTTTCGCTCCTTCAAAACAGGAAACAGATGGTACATATTTTCTATCCCTTCCCGTATCTTTCTCTTATTATCCTCTGGAAACGCACCCAACTCCATATTTTCAACTACTGTTAATCCCGGAAAAACCTTTCTTCCTTCAGGTATTTGCACTATACTCTTTCTGGCGATTTTCCATGCTGGCAAATTGCTGATTATTTCATCCTTGAATCTTACAAACCCTTTTTGTAAAGGTAAAACGCCAGAGATAGTATTAATCAAGGTAGTTTTCCCCGCACCATTGGCACCAATCATAGCGACTATTTCCCCTTGCTGCAAATATAAAGAGACACCCTTCAATGCCGCAATCTTATCATAATAAACATGTATTCCCTCAATCTGTAGCAGTTTTTCCATTTTTCTCCAATATGTCCTATAGGACTTATAAGACCTATTTTCCTAAATATGCCTCTATCACCTTCGGATCCTTCTGAACCTCTTCCGGCATACCTTCAGCTATCTTTTCGCCATAATCTAAGACAACGATGTGGTCAGAGATCCTCATAATTACCTTCATCTGGTGTTCAATGATGACTATGGTGATATTTTTTGCTCGAATTTTGTAGATTAAATCCATTAATTCATTACATTCCTGTAGATTCATCCCTGCTGTAGGCTCATCCAAAAGGAGTAATAACGGTTCTGTGGCTAAAGCACGGGCTATTTCCAATCTTCTTTGGGCACCATAAGGCAGGTTTTTGGCTATCTTGTTCCCTTCCTTTAGCAAGCCGACAAAATCAAGGGCTGCTCTGGCACTATCTGCTATCTCTCGCTCTTCTTGACTAAAAGATTTGGTTCGCAGCAATGCTGCCACTAATTCGGACCTGGTTCGACAGTGTCTTGCAACCATTACATTTTCCAGCACCGTCATATTGGTAAATAAACGGATATTTTGAAAGGTTCTGGCTATGCCAAATGAGGTGATTCTGTGAGGCTTATGACGGCTGATATTCTTATTCATGAATATAATCTCACCCTTATCAGGGGAGTAAACACCGGTGATTAGATTAAACAATGTAGATTTGCCAGCACCATTTGGTCCTATCAGCCCGACTACCTCGTTTGAATTAACCACTATGTCCACTTCTGATAATGCCTTCAGCCCGCCAAAGCATTTTGTAACCGAATTGATTTGCAGCATTAAAACCTTTCCTCCAATTCCAGTGTCCGTCTTTTTGACTTCAATATCCCTTCTGGCCGAAAGATAATAACAGCAATCATTATCAGCCCAAAGATGAGCATACGATAATCAACAAATTTTGTCCCCAGGACAGGCCTTAAAATCTCAGGGATACCTACCAATAAAAAGACACCCA
Source organism: bacterium (assembly GCA_030018795.1). GTDB lineage: Bacteria > UBA9089 > CG2-30-40-21 > CG2-30-40-21 > CG2-30-40-21 > CG2-30-40-21. The sequence continues at coordinate 2,203 of JASEHA010000234.1, read as the reverse complement.
AAATTGCACCAGCAATATTTCCCATTCCGCCAATGACTATCATCGAAACCAGAAGCACTGATTCCCAGAAGGTAAACATCTCTGGTGAAATAAAGCCAATCCAATGAACATATATTGCCCCGGCTAAGGCACCAAACATACCACTTAAGACAAAGGCTATTGATTTAATTTGCGGAACATCTATACCAGACAATCCTGCGGCTAATTCATCCTCACGAATAGCAACCAATGCCCTGCCAATACGGGAGTGTTCTAATCGGTAACTGATTAGAATTGTGCCTATCAGAAAGAAAAAGATTAAATAATAGAATTGCAAATCATTCTTGAATACTAATGAAAACAGCTGTATTTCGGCTATTCTTTCACCTACACGCGGCAATCCTTTAGGTCCATTGGTCAGCCAATCAAAATTATTGGCTATCAGCCGAACAATTTCGCCAAAGGCTAAGGTAACAATAGCCAGATAATCACCCCGCAGACGCAAGACAGGTGCACCCAGCAGGTATCGAATAAAACCACCCAGAAACAGGCTTACCGGAAGGGTTATCCAGAATGGTATTCCCTTAATACTCAATAACGCTGCAGTATAGGCACCAATAGCACAAAATGCCATAAACCCTAAATCAAGCAAACCTGTATACCCAATCGTAATATTAAGCCCAACACATAAAATGCAATAAATGCCTACCAGTCCAGCTACATGGATAGCGTAATAATTACCGCAGTTGTATCCTGCTAAGGGTAACACAATCAGAAGTAATAAAATTATTATACCGATTATCCATCTCATATCTTTTCTGTTACCTCTTTACCAAATATCCCTGAAGGCTTAAAAAGAAGCACAAGTATCAGGATAACAAAGGCTATTATATCCTTATTCTCTGACGATATATATCCTGCTGCTAATGTTTCTGCTATACCAAGGATAAACCCGCCCGCCATTGCACCCTTGATATTACCAATTCCGCCCAGCACAGCAGCTGTGAAAGCCTTTATGCCCGGCAAAAAGCCCATATTATATTTTATACTGCCATAATACAGCCCGTTCAATACACCGGCTATCCCACCCAATCCTCCACCAATCAAGAACACCAATGAAATTATTGTGTTAACATTGATACCCATTAACTGAGCAACAATATGATTTTCAGCAACTGCCCGCATTGCTTTACCCATCTTAGTCTTAGAAATGAAGATGTGAAGGATAATCATAAGCAGAATGGATAGACCAAAGATGAAAATTTGCAACGAACTTATTTGGACACCAAAGAAATCAAATTGCATTATGGGCAGTTTTTCCGGATAGGTTTTAGACTGAGCACCAACAGTTAACATAATCAGGTTTTGTAAGAATATGGAAACACCAATAGCACTTATCAAGGGTGAGAGCCGGCAGGCATGACGCAGCGGCTTATAGGCAATCTTTTCTATTATAACAGCTAACAGCCCTGCTCCAAGCATGGGCAGGATGAAATAAAGCAAAAAATAGACTGGCAGGAGTTGAGGACAAAATACAGGGATGGAGAAGAGTACAAGGAAACCAATATAAGCACCAACCATAAAAATTTCGCTATGAGCAAAGTTTATCATGAGCAGTATGCCATAAACCATAGTATAACCTAAGGCAAACAAGGCATAAATGCTTCCTAATGTTAAACCATTGATTAATTGCTCAATGAACATAGATTAGTTGTGCTCCTCTAAGGGAATATTGACAGACTTGGAACAAACACGTGGTCTACTCTGTTTGGACAATTCAATATTTTGCAACAAAAGCTTTCTCTCGATTATATCGAATTGAGTGTGAATATTGACAGCTTACACAACGATTGAGTTCAGCCGCTCCGCTTCTGCGGGGTCGGTTGCAGCGATTTGTTAGGTGTTTCTTTTCTTCTGTCGACTATAACATTCCATGGATGATGTTCCATCTCTTGCAATGTCGCAACCATTGCCTTGAGGTCGTAATTATGTCGTTTGGCGAATTCATCTCTGTTTTGCCAGACTTCTGATAGAATTTCATTTTTCATTTTGGCTTGTCCCTTTTATCGCCATGTTAGATTAATACCGAGCATGGCTAAGGCAGCTATGCTCGATGATATAGCATCATTACTCCTCCCTCCGCATCTTCGCGTTCTACCCCTCCCAAACACGTCAGGCTGTGTAAAAACTCGATTTCTCAAGGCTTGCCACACAATATAAAGTA
>JASEHA010000233.1 GCA_030018795.1 bacterium | reverse complement strand
GAGAAATAGAGCCTGAAGCAACCAGCTCAAGATCATTCTGGACAGATATGGTGAATTTTCTCTGGATAGTAGTCATTGTTGGGGCAATTGGTTATGGGTGTTGGTGGCTCTTTGCATCCGGTACAGTGGGCAAGGCTGTAAATGCTGTGAAACAACAGGGAGCAAAGGCAGCAAAAGCTACTACTGGCTGGGCACAAAAGTAACACAAGCATCCCTGCTTGTATCTGATGATACTCAAGAGTAACACAAGCATCCCTGCTTGTGTCTGATAATACTCAAGATGGAAGATGCGAGTTGCATTCTGACTTCCAATTCTAATTATCAAGGAGATTGTAGAAATGACCGTAAATATTCTGGCTGTACTTAAGGAAAGCTTTACCATGATGATTCTTCTTGTTTGTTCCATGGTTCTTCTTGCCTTTGTTATTGAACGATGGTGGTTTTATCGCAAGATACGTGTTGATAGCAATAAGTTTATGGATAATATACAGAAGTTTATAGGTGCAGGTAAGTTCATGGAGGCTGTAAACTTTTGTGAAAATACCAGTGGTGCTGTTCCAGCAGTAATAAAAACAGGGCTGATAAACCGGTATCTTCACAAGCCTGATCTGGAGGAGCTTATGATTAGCAGTCGTATGGAGCAAATGATCAAGATGGAACGGTTTCTTAATATTCTTGGTACCCTGGGAAATATTTCACCGCTTATTGGATTATTTGGGACTGTAGTTGGTATTATCCGAGCATTTCATGATTTGGCTGCATCTGGATCTGGTGGCCCGGCTGTTGTGGCTGCTGGTATTTCAGAGGCATTGGTTGCTACTGCGGCTGGATTGATGGTGGCTATCCCTGCGGTAGTATTCTATAATTACTTCACAAAAGAGATGAAGACTATGGTTATGAATATGGATATATGTAGTCGAAGGTTATTGGTTATGCTCACCGGCGGGCTTGAATCAGAGGGTTAATATCCATGAAAACATCCTCATATGAGACTGAATACATCTCTGCCCCCAACATTACCCCATTAGTAGATGTAAGCTTAATCCTGGTTATTATCTTTATGGTCACTGCCCCTATGCTCATGCAAGCAGGGATTCGTGTGCTTGAATCAAAGGCAGGTGTAGCTGTTGGTAAACACGCTGCATCAGAAAATATTTGTATCAACCTGAAGGCATCAGGAGAGCTGACCCTGGACGGGAAAAGGATTGGCTGGAAGGCATTACCTGGAGAATTGCGAAAGGCATTAAGGAAAAGCAAGGACAAGCTGGTTGCCATTACAGCTGAAAAAGAAAATATGGTCGATGATGTGGTCAGGATTCTGGATATCTCCAGGCAAAATGGAGCAAAAAAATTAGCCATCATGAAGGGACAGGAAGAAAGGGGGAAAGGGAGAGAAAGAGGAGAAGGAGAGAAAAAACATGAATGATGCTATGGAATATATGAGTGATACAAAGGCAATTACTGGCATAAATATCGCCCCATTGGTTGACGTGTGTCTGGTATTGGTTATCATCTTTATGGTTACTGCACCGTTTTTTTCTCAGCCTGTTCTGGATGTAAAATTGCCTGAGGCTCATACAGCTGAAGGGGAAAAAAGGGAGAATATCACCATTACTATTACCTCTGACAAACGATTATCTGTAAATGAGATAGAAACAAACTGGAAGGGATTGCCTGTATTACTTGAAAAAAAGATTAAGATGAATCGTGATAAGTTTATAATTATCAGGGTGGATAAAAAAGCAAGCCATGGCGAAATGCTTCGTGCTATGGATATTGCCAAGATATGTGGGGCAAGAAAGCTAACTATTGCTACGCAACAGAAGAAGAGCGGGGTTTAGGATTTTGTGACTTGTAAGGCAGAAAAGGGTAACCGTTCAGAGTGTAATGAAGGGAAAAAGGGAAATAATGGAAAAACAGGTGAGCATATCCTTTATCATTTCTATTGCTGTCCATGTTTGTCTGCTTGGATTTGCATATTATAACCATGTCCAAACCTCTCAAAATACGATAATTATCACTGATATAGAGCTGATTGAGCCATTGCTGCCAGAGGAGGATATCCCTCCTGCAAGGGAAATGGCAAAGGCAGTTCCATTCTGGAAAGCACCCCAGCAGGCAACCGTTGAACTTCTAAAAAAAATAAAGCTTATCCCAACCGAACCAGCAAAGATGGAAGAAGAAGCACTGGAAATAGAAAAAACATCCAAAATCCAGCCATTATCAGTAAAAGAGGAAGAAAAAATTGAGATTAAGGATAGGCTCAAGAGAGAAACATTAACTGAATTATACGAAAAGACTGGAGAGAAAGTTCCTGATATAATAGAGCTGCCAAAGAAAAAGATTGCACTTGATGAAAAGGCTGCCCCAATTATCAGCCCAGAGAAATCTATTCGATTGGAAGAGGTTGGTGAAAAACAGATAGAGGTGAAAAGGGTGGTAAGACCGGGGAAACCTGCCTTTGAGGGCTTTAGGCAAATACCAGAAGAAACTATCCATCCTGAACAGCTGCTGAAAGAAAAGAAACTGGCTGTAGAAAAGGTGGGGGAAAGGGTAATACCACTTCCAGAGATGCAGGAGGAAAGGGGTGTGATAAATCTACACGAAAGACATGAAAGACATGAAGGACAGGAGACAAAACCTATTAGTGGGATAAGGGGAAAAAGGGTTATTGTTGTCCCTGGACAAAAAACATTTATGCCTTCAGAAGAGGAACCAGAGAAGAAGGCAGAGATAGCTATTGAAAAAAAGCCGGTAAAAAAGCCAGAAGTTTTAAAACCTGTGGTTAAGCCGGTTGAGGTAGTTGAAGAACCCAAAGAGGCAGTCCAACCAATAGAGGATAAGCTTAAAAGCCTGAAAAAGGTGGAGGGTGCCTCTACGATGACCATTATTGGGCCTTTATCTAAACGGCCAAAGATACGTGCCCCGCGTCCGGAATACCCTGCCTGGGCTGAGAAAAAAGGGATTGAATCACAGGTTACTATCTATTTTACCGTTACCCCTGATGGGATGGTTAACCCTGATGCCTATGTTGAACTGACATCCGGGTATTCCCAGATGGATCAATTAGCCTTGCAGACGCTAAAGGGCTGGAGGTTTGCACCATTACCCATGGATGCAGAGCAAAAGGATCAATGGGGAAAGGTGACATTCAGGTTTGTGCTGCAGTAGTTAGCTGTTAGCCAATAGCTAATTTAGGAGAATATTATGCCAAAAAAGATTCTTGTAGTTGATGATGATGTTGCTATTGTCAGAATGATTGAGTTTAAGCTAAAAGCAGCTGGGTTTGAGGTTACTTGTGCCTTTAATGGTCAGGAGGCTCTGGATAAAATAACAGCGAATAAACCAGATATGCTTATTAGTGATATTAATATGCCTCAAATGACAGGTATTGAGCTTGTCCGACAGCTGAAAAAATCTGCCCAGACAAGGGATATCCCTGTAATTATTCTTACTGCCAGGGGTGAGGATGAACAAAGGGAAGAGGCTATTGAGATTGGAGCAAATGTATTTGTAAATAAACCATTTGCTCCAGGTAAGCTTTTGGAAATAGTTCGACAGCTGACAGGTGAATAATTATGGATAGCACAACAAATAACGAAGTTTCTTTGATGACCCAGAAACTTCTCGAAACATACGAGGAGTTAACCCTTATTCATGGCTTTGTCGCAAGGATAGGGGGGATGCTTGATATAACAAAGGTCTTTGATGAGATTATAGATGAAGCGATAACTATCTCTAAGGCTAAGTGGGGTGCGATTCTTCTGATTAATGATTTAAATGGCAGATTAGAGTTAAAGGCATCAAAAAGGGTTGATGACATATCGCAAAAACTCATCGAGTATAGTTGTGAAAACGGCTTGATTAATAAGTCAATCAAGGAGACAAGGTCAATTATCGGCAAAGAAATGGATTCCTTTGTTATGATTATCCATCTTAGTCTCAAGGAGAAGCAGCTTGGTGTTATCTGTCTGGGCGATAAGGTAGATGGTGACTCATTTTATTCTACAGAGATGAGATTAATAGAGACAATGAGCTTTATTGTTTCTTTTGTCATTGAAAATACAAGGCTGTATCTCAGCCTGCAGCA
>JASEHA010000232.1 GCA_030018795.1 bacterium | reverse complement strand
CTCATCTATTTTTGACTGAAAGAATCGTAGGTTAAAAAACTTGAACATCGAGTTAAAGAACCATGGAATGCTTTTTATACCGCCTTGAGGGTTTCCACTGTGGATTCCATCTCCTGTAACGACTAATAATACATCTTGTTAATCCTGTTAATCCTGTCTAAAAGTCAAAATGAAAAGGGTACAAATGTGCTTGACAATAAGGGAATTGCATAGTATAATGAAAAGGTTTTGAATTCCTATGGTGTCCGATGGCTATGGGACTATTCAGCTATTTCTGTGAGATATTGTTATGCAACAGACCATAAAAAACGCAATAGATTATACTGGCATAGGTCTTCATACAGGGAACAAGGTACATCTTCGGTTTTGTCCTGGTTTGCCGGATACCGGGATTGTATTCTTTCGGGTAGATCTGCCTGACAGCCCTTACATACCAGCAAGGATTGAGTATATCAATGATACTCATAGAGGGGTTTCGTTAAAGAATGGCTTGTGTGAGGTAAAGACTGTTGAACATGTTCTCTCAGCAATAAATGGACTCAAGGTAGACAATCTGGTTATAGAAATATCAGCACCAGAGCTTCCAGTTGGTGACGGCAGTTCTCAAATATTTGTAGAATTGCTTAAAAAGGCTGAGATTGTCTGTCAGGATGGGTGTGAATCAAGGCTGCCTATCAAGATATCAGCCCCTGTTTGGGCATCAACAGAACATGGACAGATTGTTGTTCTCCCATCTGAAGACTATCGGATTAGCTTTGTCCTTCATCTTGAGAATTCCTTTGTAGGCTCTCAATTTGCCTCTTTTTCTATCTCTCCGGAGATTTTTGAACAAGAGATTGCACCAGCAAGAACGTTTGGCTTTTTTTCAGAGGTAGAACAACTCAGGCAACAGAATCTGGCAATGGGCGGAAACCTTGAAAATGCTGTTGTTATTGGAGAAAACGATTTTCTGAATGATTTACGGTTTAAGGATGAATTGGTCAGGCATAAGATTCTGGACATGATTGGTGATTTATCTCTAATAGGCAGACCCATCCTTGGGCATGTAATTGCTGTTAAATCAGGACATAAGCTTAATCTCAGCCTTGCCCGTAAAATAGCAGACATGGCAGAAGTTAGAAGTTAGAAGTGATGAATCCTATTCAGCATCAGGATTGAATATAAAGGAGTTGTCAAGTGCGGATTATCAAGTTGTTTTTAGTAGCAGTATGCAGTAGTATGGTCATTGGTTGCGTAGGCAATGAAAAATGTTATCAAGGGGGTGAAAAAATGGCAAGCATTGCGGGTAAAAAGATATTGTTTATTATTGCATCTAATAATTTTCGGGATGAGGAGTTTTTTGAGCCAAAACAGGTTGTTGATGCAAAGGGTGGTGTGGCAACAATTGCGTCTTCCTCCCAGCATATCTCTAAGGGCGTATGTGGAGCAACGGTCAAACCTGACATCCTCCTCAGTGAGGCAAAGGCAGCAGATTATGATGCTATTGTCTTTGTTGGCGGTGCGGGTTCCTCAGAATATTGGAATGACCCTGTAGCACACAGGATAGCAAAGGAAACCTTTGCTTTGGGCAGGGTTGTAAGTGCTATCTGTATTGCTCCAATAACCCTGGCCAATGCCGGGCTTCTTAATGGGAAAAAGGCAACGGTATTTTCTTCTGAGATAGAAAGACTCAAAAGCAAGGGTGCCCTGTATACTGGTGCTGGGGTAGAAATTGACGGTAAGATAATTACCGCAAATGGTCCACAGTCTGCGACCTTGTTTGGTGAGGCAATTGTAGCTGCTTTGCAGAGGTGAGAAGTAACTGTTCACAGGGAGCTCAAAAGAGTACAGAGACGCAAGGAACAAAAAGAGTCTTTGTGCAGCAACTCTCATTTTGAAATGTCTAATACGAGGAGAAATGGAGAAAATGAGAAAATTGGAGCAAAAAAGTCTAAGTTTTCGACTTCCCCCTATTTTCCCCACTTTCCCCTTTTCCCTTCCTTACACAAGTCTGTCATGCGGCTTTGCGAGAGGATATATTAAATGGTCAAAAAAAAGATAGGGGTAATTGCTGGAAGCGGAGAGCTTCCAGTTATAGCTATTGAAGAGATACTGGCAAAGGGTAATGACCCGGTGGTCATAGGTATCGTAGAAAATCCTTTACTGCCTGAAGGAATAATAAGGGTTGGGCTGGGTGATATGTCCATACTTATTAATGAACTCCATCAGCAGCAGGTGAGGGAGATAATATTTATTGGCAAGGTGGATAAAAGGCTGCTTTTGGGACTAAATCTTGATGAGCGGGCAAGGTGTATGCTTTCAAGATTAAGTGCAAAAGATGATGCCTCCCTGATGCTGGCCATAACACAAGAGTTAGAACAAGAAGGGATTAAGGTGGCAAAGCAAACGGATTATCTCTGCCAATTTATCCCATCACAGGGGGTGCTCAGTCAAAAAAAGCCGAACAATGAGCAGCAAGAGGACATTGATTATGGATTCAGCCTGGCTAAAAAGGTAGCTGATCTGGGTATTGGTCAAACAATTGTAGTTAAAAATAAGATGGTCATGGCAGTTGAGGCTATTGAGGGAACGGATGAGTCTATCCTTCGCGGCGGAAGGCTGGCATCAGGCGGAGCTGTGGTTATAAAGGTAAGCAGCACAAACCATGACCTCAGATTTGATGTGCCAACCGTGGGCAAGGAGACCATATCCTCGATGATTAAATCAGGGGCAGTGGTTCTGGCTGTTGAGGCTGGAAGGACATTCCTGGTCAATGGCTTGATTGAGGAGGCAGATGTGAATGGATTGGTAGTGGTGGCAGCATGAAACATATGAAACATATTATGCTTGTTGCTGGTGAGGCATCCTCAGACTTTCACGGTGCATGTCTGGCAAGAGAACTGTTTGCTCTGTCTCCGGATATACGAAATATACGAAATATACGAATCACCGGGATGGGTGGACAGGCTATGGCTGAGGCAGGGGTTGAGGTAGTCTTTGGATTCTCTTCTTTAAGTGCCATAGGCATTGTTGAGGTGTTGGGAAAGATACCGCAGGGATTTAAGAGATTGGCAGAGATAGCCGACTACATCAGAGAGAATAAGCCGGATGTTCTGATTACCATTGATTTCCCAGAATTTAACATCAGACTGGGAAAGATTGTATCTGAAATGGGTATCCCTGTTGTATACTATTTCCCTCCAACGGTCTGGGCATGGAGAAAAAAAAGGGCAGGAACGATTGCCAGATACTTTAAGAAGGTTATTTGCGTCTTTCCCTTTGAGGCAGAGATATTCAGGAAAGCAGGGGCAGATGTTGCCTTTTTTGGTCATCCCTTGCTGGATATTGTTAAACCATCCAGCCGCACAGAAGATATTTACCACAATCTTAACCTTAACCCATCTCGTCAGGTTTTAGGGATACTCCCTGGCAGCCGTAAGGGTGAAATCAAAAGGCTTTTGCCAGTAATGCTTGAGGCCACAGGCAGGCTTTTGAAAAGATTTCCTGATATTCAGCCAGTTATTGTGCTTGCCCCAACTGTTGAGGACGGTGATATCCTGCCATACTTAAAATCCATTCCATTCAAGATAGCATTGGTCAGAGACAATACCTATGATGTGCTGAGCATCTGCCGTGTTGCCCTGATTTCATCAGGCACAGCCACCCTTGAGGCTGCATGTCTGGGTGCAGCCATGGTTATTCTTTATAAGCTGAATTGGCTTACCTATCTGCTTGGCAGGTTATTGATACGGATTCCATTCATTGGGTTACCAAATATTATTGCTGGCAAACAGGTTGTGCCAGAGCTTGTTCAAGTAAGGGCAAATGCTCAGAATGTGGTAAATGAGGCAAGCATATTACTGGAGGACAATACTGCCTGGACAAACGTACAAAAAAATCTGTCTGAAGTGAAAGAAAAACTTGGGTGTTGCGGTGCAACAAAAAAGGCAGCAGGGTTGATATTGGGTATGAAGCAGGAGACTCAAGGTGAATAGGTATTGTTCATACTCATTGCTGGCATGTATCCCAGAACACCAGTTACCAGTGCACCAGGTACTATTGCATCAGCTACCAGTTACCAGAGTATTAGTCAAATTCTTCGACCTGTGCGGTTGAAATATGCTACAGTTTTATCGCATTATCCACAAAATTCACGAAAATTG
>JASEHA010000231.1 GCA_030018795.1 bacterium | reverse complement strand
TACTTTATATTGTGTGGCAAGCCTTGAGAAATCGAGTTTTTACACAGCCTGACGAGTGGATATGTTTGAGGATCTGGAGATATATCTGGGGACGATATTTGGGTAGAGGGCAGTAGGGAAGGTAGTGTCAAATATGACTTGAGGCTTTCAGAAGGCTGAAGTCCTTATTCCCCCTTAAAAAAAGGGGGTTAGGTTGTCTTCCCTTAACAGTCTTGTAGCCTATCTATACCCATCCTTTAAAAAAATAATTATTGGAGGTGAAAGTCAATATGCTTTTAACCATCATCGATATATACAAAATACACAAAAACGACTCAAAGCCAGCTTTTTGGGGCAATCACCAAAAAACAGCCTTCCTGGCAAAAGTAGCCTTTCTGATCTATTGTTTCTGCTTTGTGCCTTTTGTTGAGGCAGCACCAAAGGACCTGCCTGAAAAGGAGTTGTTTGAGCTTTCATCAAAATTATTCTTAAAAGAAAAGGATAAGGCAGAGGCAATAAACTCTTTCAATCTCTTCCTTGAACGATTTGCTCACAGTAAACGGGCTGATAAGGCTCAGTTTATGATTGGTGAATGCCTGTTTGAAAATAATAAGGATACCTTAAAGGCTAAAGGCTTGAAGAAAAACATGTTTTCTGCAAGCATTGGAGCATACCAGAAGCTTTTAGATAAATATCCAAAAAGCAATTTTCTGGATGATGCCTTCTTAAGGATTGGCGAATGTTATTATAATCAACAGGATTATGTCCATGCTATCTCATGGTTTCGCAATCTGATAAAAAAGTATCCGCGAAGCTATCTTAAGGGTGAGGCATTGGTTGGTTTGGGACAATGTTATCTGTCTCGGGAGAATTGGGCTGAGGCAAGCCTGACCTATCAGGAATTAATCACTCATCACCCGGCATATCAAAGACAGCCAAAGGTTATCTATGCCCTGGGGCTTATGTCCTATCACAATCAAAAATACGAGGAGGCTCTAAAGCTGTTTGAACAGATAGACACGCCTGATGCTATCTATTATGCAGGCAAATGCCTCCAGATGCTTAAAAGACCCCTGCTTGCTATTGGCAAGTATAAAAAACTCATTGAAGGTTACCCAGAGAGTATGTTCCTTGGCAGTGCCTATTATTTGATTGCCGAGATGTTTTATGCCTGTCAGGATTTTCCGTCTGCAATGACAAAATATCAGGAGTTTATGACCCGTTATCCTGAAAGTGAACTGGTTGTTTATGCTAAATATAAGATAGGCTGTATCAAATTCAAACAGAAAAACTATGTTGGGGCAATAGATGTGTTTAAGAGATTGATTGCGGATCATCCTCAAAGCGAATTGCTTTCTTGTGCCCAATACCTGATTGGTGATGCTCAGCTACAGATGGCTGAGTATTCTAATGCCTCTTTTTCCTTTGGGGCAGTAATCGCAAGCTATCCGGCAAGTCAGGTTATCCCTGATTCCCTGTACAAGATTGGCTGGTGTTACTATCAGTTGAAAGACTATCAACTCGCTATCTCTATGTATCAAAAACTGATTGCTCAGCATCCAAAACACCCATTGCTGCCAACAACAAACCTCTTATTGGGTAATTGTTTTTACTGTCAAAAAAACTATGACCAAGCTGTTGCTTGTTATCAGGAGATATTAAATCAATCATATGAGAAAAACCTTCATGAGATGGTTCTCTACCTTATCAATCGGGCTTACTATGATGAGGGGAACTATGCTCAGATTATCACCGGGTATCACTATGTCTTGAACAACTTCCCTCCAAGCGTGAGTAAGTGGCGGGCATTTGCTTACCTGTATATTGGCGAGGCTTACTACCAGCATCATTTTTATGATGAGGCAAAATCTATCTATGAGTTGATTGTCAAGAATTATCCTCAGACAAGGGCTGCTTATTATGCTAAGGATGGGCTGGTCTGGTACTTTTTGCAAAAGGGTGAGTATGATAAGGCAAATAAGCTGCTGGCAGAGATAGATGCCTCAAAACCAAAGGCAGATTTCTCAGGCGGAAAAAAGGCTGAGGATACCGAATTAAGCGTTAACCGTCAATATGAGATAGGCAATGGGTTGTTTAATCAGCAAAAATATGAGCAGGCACTGGAGATGTATGAAAATCTTATCAAGACATATCCCAATCATAAGCTCATGCCTGACGCTCTATATCAAAGCGGGCTTTGTTATTATAGGTTAGAATACTATAGCCAGGCAATTGATGCCTGGAAAAAACTGGCGGAGATATACCCAACACATTCTATGGCTGTTGAGGCAATCTATAAGATCGCTGATACCTATTTTCGGTCACAGGATTATGAAAAGGCTGTTGCCAATTATCAGAGGATCATTGATGAGTATGCGCAATCACCCGGGGTCAAGGAAGCACTCTTACGCATTGGACAGTGTTATTATAATCAGGAAAATGATGATAAGGCAATAGGATGCTTTCAGGATTTTATCAACAAATACCCTGATGACCCTAAAAGCAGTGATGCCCTTGAGGCAATCGAAACGATTTTATATCGCAAGGAAAAGAGCATGCTGGTTCAACAGGGACAGGGGCAAGATGTAGAGAAAAAGATTAATCAGACAATTATTGAAATGCTCAAAGGCTTCCTGTCTAAATATCCTCAAAGTAAACTTGCCCCTGATATCCAGTTTCATCTGGCTAAAAAGTATTACAGTATCGGCAGCTATCAGATGGCTCTGCTGGAGCTTCAAAAGATAGCAACGATATATGCTGACAGCAGATTTATGGCTGAGGCTCAACATTATATCGGCGAGACGTATTATGAGATGGAAAACTATGAAGAGGCAATATCAGTCTACAAAAGGTTTCTCCAGAATTTTCCAGAGCATGAATCAGTCCCGGCCGTTCTTTTCCATCTGGGTACTGCCTACTATAACCTGCAAAAACATGAGGAGGCAATCAGTAATTATCAAAGATTATCCGTAGATTTTCCCAATACAGAGTATGTTGCCCCATCTCTCTTCAATGCTGGACTATGTTATAAAAAGATAGGGAAACTGGGTGAGGCAGCTGCAGTTTACGCTAAGTTTGCCGAGCAGTATCCAAACGATAAGATGATAAATGATATTCTGTTAGAGCTGGCAGACATCTATAAAAACCAGTTTCGTTATAACCTGGCAATTAATGCCTTTAATGAGCTTTTGAAAAAGCTCGACCCAAAGGATGAATCGAGATTGGAGATAGTCTATAGCCTGTCTGAGTGCTATACAGAGATGGGTGACGAAAAATCTATGTTGAACCAATATTTGAAGCTAAGGGATATGTCGCCGCCAAACAATATCTATCGGCTGAGGGCTCTGGCCAAGCTGGGTGAGATATATGAGAATAAAAAGGAGTGGGCAAAGGCTCTGGATATCTACAAGGATATTGCCCAAAATACAGACAGGGAGGATTGGCGGGCAGCGGTTAAGGAGAGGATAGAGGTTATTGGTGAGAGGATGAAGAAGAAGTAGTGGGTGTAACACAAGCATCTTGCTTGTGATTTATAATACTCAAGCTGGAAGCTTGAGTTACAATATACAGAGGAGGAAGAAACAAAATGATTCAATTAACTGACAAGACCTTTGATGGTGAGGTACTTAGTTCTGACCAGCCTGTGCTGGTTGACTTTTGGGCACCATGGTGCGGTCCCTGTCGAATGCTTGCCCCGGTGTTGGATGAGCTGTCTGCAGAGTATGAGGGTAAGGTTAAGATATGCAAGCTCAATGTAGATGAAAACCCGGCAATGTCAAGCTATTATCGGATTTCAGGCATCCCCTGCCTGAAGTTTTTTAAGCAGGGCAACATTGTAGACGAGATGGTTGGCATGTCACCAAAGGGGAATATTGTCAAAAAGCTGGAAGCAATACTGGCAGATTAGGCAGGGAATGGTTAAGACCATTCTCTACAAAATGTTGGCTGAACGATTACTAAATCCTTGACTTCTCGAACCCTTGTCAATAGAGACGCAATATCTTGCGTCTCTACAGCCTTTATCCCAATCAAAAGGAAATGCGATGAATAATTACAACTTGCTTCAATTATTTGTTTCCTTCTTTTACCTTTACATGTCGCTCTTTATTCTGCAGCGGGGCAAGGACGAAAATAAATACAGCTTTACCATACTTTGTTTAACCCAAGTTCGCGATTCAAAAAGTTAAATTATTGACTATCAAGAGGTTATGAA
>JASEHA010000230.1 GCA_030018795.1 bacterium | reverse complement strand
CACTAGTAAAAACTTGAACATCGAGTAAGAATTCTTCCACCTCTTCCAGGCCAGCGTTTCATACGAGAGCACCTTTAGGTGCGGCATAGACACTACAGCAAATAAATAATCATCAACGATGGTTTTAAGGAACTCCGCGAGACAAAGGTTCTAAGTCATCCGATTCAGAGCTATCATACAGATTAATACCAATACCTCACTGCATTCACAACATGCACCAAGTGTATCACCTGTAACCCCGCCAATCTTAACCATTAGGTGCTTTATCCATATTAGGACAAAAAGTGGGATAAGGAAGGTCAACAGCATCCCTTTCCATCCAATTAAGGCAAATGTCAACCCCACGGTAAAGATGGTTGAGAGTAACAATTCTTTGATGCCTGCTTGAGCGATAAATGGCTTTGCCTTGCCATCCTCACGTGCATAAGGGCTAAGACAGCAAGCAATAACTATCCCCCACCGTCCCATTAATGGCATCAATAGCAGTGTCTGATTCTTGAATTCAGGCTGTATCTCTCCCATGAAGCATACCTTCATAGCCAGAAGGCATATCAGACTGAGTGCCCCCATTACGCCAACACAGCTGCCGCGCATGATAAAGAGAATTCTTTCCTTTTCCCTTGCTCCGGATAGACCATCTATTGTATCAGCTAATCCATCAAGATGAAGTCCACATGTCAGCCAGATAAGGATAATAATTATGAGCAGATTCACGGTAAGTGGGGACAAAAGAAGAATCTTTGACAGGAATAAACCGGATATAATCAGAATACAACCCAATATACAACCAATTACAGGAAAAAAGATTATGGATTCACCCAGCCTTTTCTCGTTTACCTCAATATTTGGATTTATGGTTAATCTTGTTAAAAATTGGAGGGCAATGATAAAGTTATGCATGGCACAATTTCCTGTATAGGTTATTAGGCTGAAGACTGAAGTCAGATTCCTGCCTAACAGTCTTCAGTCTATCTACCTTCTTACTGCTATTTCTCACCCTTTTTCTTCTTTACAATCTCTGGCTCGATTGGTCCCTGTGGAGACTCAATCTCTGCAACTGGAACAGTTAATGTTACTATCACCTGTTCAGGATCGCTCAATATCTCAATCCCTTCACCCATCTGAATATCCTTTACATGGATAATATCCCCTATCTCAAGGTATGAAACATTTACCTCAAACTTATCCGGCACCTGCAGTGGTAATGCCCGTACCTCTACCTCCCTGAGCAAGATATCCATGACCCCTCCTGTTTTTTGACCTGGAGCAGTGCCAAGAATCTCAAGAGGCACCTTAACCTCGATGCTCTCCTCAAGGGATATTCGATAAAAATCAGCATGAAGGATTGTTCCATTATAGGGATGAAGCTGCCAATCCTTCAGAACAACCGTTTCCTGCATATTGTCAGCCAGGGTCATACTGATAATCGCATTCTCACCTGCAGATATAACCTTTGCTAATTCCTTAGCATTTATGGTTAAAGAAATATTCTCTTTTTCTCTGCCATAAAGAATTGCCGGAACCGTACCATTTGCCTTTAATTTCTTATTGGCTTCCTTTCCCTTCTTTTCACGAAGACTTACGTTTAATTCTACCTGGTGCATATCTCTTTTTCCTCCTCATAACAAATAAAGAACCTTGATGCTACAGGCAAGGATGCCTGTGCTACTATCCTTTCAGACTCATACAAATAAAGAACTTACAGATGATTCTTGATGTATCCTTACAATTGCATCTGCCAAAAATTTTGCTACTGACAGGACTACAATCTTATCACTCTTTTTATCCCCAAGAGGAATGGTATTAGTCGTTACCACCTCTTTAAGCTCAGAATTATTAATTCGTTCCATGGCATTGCCTGAAAAGACACCATGTGTACAGCAAGCATAAATATCCTTTGCCCCATATTGTTTTAATGCTCCAACAGACTGGGTAATTGAACCTGCGGTATCGATCATATCATCCAGAAGGATAAGGTTTTTGTCATGGACATTGCCAATAACATGCATAGCCTTAGCCACATTTTTCTCTTCCCTGCGTTTATCGATAATAGCAATAGATGTATTCAATCTTTTTGCCACAGCCCGTGCCCGTTCTACCCCACCTGCATCAGGAGAAACAATCACCATATCATTGATATTTTTATTCTTAAAATAATCGATAATTACAGGTGCAGCAAAGAGATGATCTACCGGGATATTGAAAAAGCCCTGAATTTGTCCCACATGCAAATCTATGGTCAGCATCCTGTGTGTTCCTGCTACAGTAAGCAGATCCGCTACCAGTTTGGCTGATATAGGCACACGCGGCTGAACCTTTCTATCCTGTCGGGCATAACCATAGTATGGAATAACTGCGGTTATACGTCGTGCAGAGGCTCGCTTGACAGCATCGATCATTATCAGTAATTCCATTAGATTCTGGTTTGTTGGCGGGCATGTAGATTGTACCAAAAAAACATCTGCCCCCCGAACATTGTCGTTTATCTGCACACATGTTTCCCCATCGCTAAAGCTGTCAACATCTGCATTGCCCTGTGGTATATCTACATACCTGCAAATCTCCTCTGCCAGTCCTCGATTGGCATTTCCTGAAAATATCCTTATTTCATCAACGCTCACATTCTCCCTCCATTTAATAAGTCAGAAGCCAGAAGCCAGAAGTCAGAATCCAGAAGTCAGAAGCCAGAATTACTGCAGGATAGGCTTTTAACGTTTGTAGCTATTTCGCTAAGATGGTCACACCATTGTAGCACAAGCATCCTGCTTCTGTATTTTCTTAAAAACAACGGTTGTCTCATCTTCAACAACAGCATCAATGATGCAGGCATGTGGACCAATGATACAATCCTTACCAATAACACTCTGTCCAAGGATAGCGGTGAATGGATAAACAACTGTATCCTGTCCGATTCTGACACCCTTATCAATAAAAACTGTTTCTGAAGAAACAATTGTTATCCCATTATCCATCAAGTCATTAAGAATTTGTCGGCGAAGATAGGTTTCAGCTACAGCTAATTCCTTACGCGAATTAATCCCCATCACTTCAATCGATGAGTCAGCTAATACAGAAGCTATCTTGCCCCCTTGTGAATTCAGTATCTCAAAAACATCTGTCAGATAGTATTCACCCTGTGCATTTGATGGTGAAACCATCCTTAATGCTGAGAATAAGGCAGATACCTTAAAGCAGTATGTCCCTGTATTGATGGTTTTTATTGCCCTTTCTTCTGTTGAGGCATCTGTTTCCTCAACAATCCTTAAAATATATCCCTCATTATTCTTAACTATCCTCCCATAACCAGTTGGATTTTGCATCTCAACCGTTAAAATAGTTGCCTCAGCCCCAGAGCGATGATGGGTTTCAATCAATCGTTCTATGGTATCCTTAGAAATCAGAGGTGTATCCCCAGAAAGGACAAGAACATCAGCTGTGCCAGAGATGCTGTCTTTATCAAAAAACTGCTCTGCAGATTTAACCGCATTCCCTGTACCAAGAGGTCTTTCCTGAACAGCTATCTCTACATCTTTCTCGCCTTTCTCGCCTCTATTATTGAGAAACCCTGCTACCCTTTCTCGTTGATGTCCCAGGACAATGACTCTTTTCTGAATACCGAGCTCATTCAAGGCATCAATCACATAAGCAATCATTGGCTGACCACAAAGTGGATGTAGTATCTTAATCAGCTTAGATTTCATTCGTTTACCAAGCCCTGCAGCCAGGATTATTGCCCCTATATCCTTATGTTTCACCCTTGAATTTCCCCCATTAGATTCAGTTTATATAATGTTATCACATTAGTTGAGTTTTGTCAAGATTTTTTCCTTCGTCTGCCAGGGCAAACGCATCTAAATCCCACAATTCCCTCTGACGACAAAGTTTTGTCGATTTTATCCACAATTGTGGATATGTGTAGTGCAGTAGAGACTCGATTAATTGCGTCTCTACTTCCCTTAATTACGAATTGAATGCATCAAGTAGTACACAATAAGAGACATGAAAGACGTATGAAAGATGTTGCAATCATTTTCTATGAGGATTGTGTGATTTGAATTTTGCTTTATCGAATATTCAGGATTGTCTATTATTTGTTTGACAAAAGTAGTGAGTTATGATATACTCATTGTAATTATTCAGGTTCACAGGGTTGAGGCAGGAATGTACAAGTAGAGATGCAAGATTTTGTGTCCCTATTATTCAAATCCTACGAGATTAAGGTTAATACTCGATGTTCAAGTTTTTTAGCCGGAG
>JASEHA010000022.1 GCA_030018795.1 bacterium | reverse complement strand
GATATTCCGCTCGGGATAAAGATGTTTTTGAAGGGAAAGCTGAGCCTGATGCCGCATTCAGCAGGTAATCTTAAAGAATTGTTTAAGAGGGTAAGGGAGAAGGAGAAGCATGTATAAAGTCGCCTACTTTCCCGGTTGTTCACTTTCGTCAACAGCAAAAGAATATGGTATGTCAACCGAGCTTGTCTGCAAGGATTTAGGGATTGAACTTGTAGAGATTCCTGATTGGATTTGTTGCGGTGCAACATCTGCCCATATTACCTCTGAATTAATGGCAATAGCCCTTCCTGCACGGAATCTGCTTCAGGCCGAAAAACAGAATTTGCCTATCTGCTCACCATGTTCTGCCTGCTTTTCTCGACTTAAATTAGCCGATATTGACCTAAAAAGGAATGCACAGCTAAGGGCAGATGTAGCCGAGGTTATGGGAGAGGAGTATAAGGGCACAATAGAAGTTTTGCATCTCTGGCAGGTAATACAAAAATATGGTGATTTGAGAACAGAAAAGGTGAAAAAGGAATTGAAGGGGTTGAGGGTGGCTTCATACTATGGCTGTTTGCTCACCCGTCCACCTGAGGTATGTCCCAATGAGCGGATAGAAGACCCTCAATTCTTGGATAATCTTGTTAGTTCTCTGGGTGCTTCCCCAGTAAAATGGAGTTATAAAACCGAATGCTGCGGGGCAGCGTTTTCATTGACAAAGACGGATATTGTTTATAGGCTTTCCGGAGAGATACTAAAAGGTGCCAGAGAGGCAGATGCAGATTGCATCATGGTTGCCTGCCCACTCTGCCACTCTAATTTAGATGCCAGACAGGAAGAGATGGGGCTTGATTTTAGCATCCCTGTCTTATATTTTACGCAATTGATTGGATTGGCATTCTCGTTTGGGTATTCAGAGATGGGGCTGAGGAAGCATTTTGTTCAGGCAAAAGGCTTATTGAATTCAAAAGGATTATTGTAATATGGCAAGAATAGGTGTTTTTATATGTCATTGCGGCTCTAATATTGCCGGTGTGGTCAACGCTAACAAGGTGGTTGAGGCTGCTAAAGAATTACCCGGGGTAAGGGTTTGCATGGATTACAAGTATATGTGCTCAGATCCAGGGCAGAACCTTATTATCAATACCATAAAAGAGCAGGGATTGGACAGGGTTGTTGTTGGCTCATGCTCGCCGCGAATGCATGAGAATACATTTAGGGCATCTGTTGAGCGGGCTGGGTTAAATCCCTACATGCTTGAGATTGCCAATATCCGTGAGCATGTTTCCTGGGTTCATAGCGATAATAAGGATGCAGCCACAGATAAAGCCATCAAGCTTGTTGAACTGGCTGTGGCAAAGGTGCGAAGGAATGAGCCGTTACAAAAGATGTATGCTGATATAGAGAAAAAGGCACTGGTTATTGGCGGCGGCATTGCCGGAATTCAGGCTGCATTGGATATTGCTGCCAATGGATATAAGGTTATGCTTGTGGAAAAAGAGCCGTCTATCGGTGGCAGGATGTCTCAATTGGACAAGACATTCCCTACCATGGACTGCTCTGCCTGTATCTTAACACCCAAGATGGTGGCTGTGGCACAGAATAAAAATATTACCTTGCAAACCTATGCTGAGGTTACTGAGGTAAATGGATATGTGGGAAATTTTGAGGTTAATATCAAGAAAAGGGCTCGTTTGGTAAATATGGCAAAATGTATCGGTTGTGGGGTATGCACAGAAAAATGCCCGTCTAAAAAGACATTGTCTGAGTTCAATGCCAATATAGCCACAAGAAAGGCAATCTATACACCGTTTCCGCAGGCTGTCCCCAATATTCCGGTTATAGATAAGGATTCATGCCTGTATTTTGCTACTGGTAAGTGTAAGGTTTGTGAAAAAGTCTGCCCTGCCGAAGCAATTGACTATACTCAAGAGGATGAAATAATCACAGAAAGGTTTGGGGCAATAGTTGTTGCCACAGGCTATGACCTTTACGATCATAGTTGCTATGGTGAGTATGGCTATGGTGAGATTCCTGATGTAATTACTGGTTTGCAGCTTGAAAGGATGATAAATTCAGGTGGACCAACCGGCGGCCATGTAAAAAGACCATCTGATGGAAAAGAGCCTGAAACCGTTGTCTTTATCCAATGTGTTGGTTCGCGTGATGATGCTAAGGGAAAGCCGTATTGTTCAAGGGTTTGCTGTATGTATACGGCCAAACAGGCATTGCTTCTAAAAGAACATTATCCAAATAGTCAGTCGTTCGTGTTTTATATGGATATAAGAGCCGCTGGCAAGGGGTATGAAGAGTTTGTGCAGAGGGTTCAAACCGAGTATGGGGTTGTTTATCTAAGGGGAAGGGTTTCAAGGATATATGAAAAGAAGGATCATCTATTGGTCAAGGGTGTGGATACATTATCTGGTAAGCAGATAGAGATAAAGGCAGACATGGTGGTTCTGGCAACTGGCTTAGAGCCAAAGAAAGAGGCTCAAAATCTGGCACAACTGCTTCATATCGGCTATGACCAGAACGGGTTTTATACCGAGCTTCACCCAAAGCTTGCACCGGTTGAAACCCAGATTGCCGGTGTGTATCTTGCCGGGTGTTGTCAGTCACCAAAGGATATCCCTGACACGGTTGCTCAGGCCTCAGCCACAGCCACAAAGGTTGGGGCATTGCTTTCTCAGGAATCACTTGAGATTGAGCCAATGATCTCTGAGGTTAATCCATTGCTTTGCAGCGGATGCAAGATGTGCTATTCCGCCTGCCCATATAGTGCCATTGAGATGGAGGATAAAGAGATACGAAGGGGTGAGGTAAAAAATGTGGCTAAGGTGCTGACAAGCGTGTGCAAGGGATGCGGTGTCTGTGTTGCTGGATGCTATTGTAAGGCAATAGATTTGAAGGGGTGGACAGATAGGCAGCTGATGGAAGAGATAGGGGTGTTTAATTATGAATAAAACAGAGCTTGGCTTTAAAAACTGCCAGAGAAGGATTTGCAAACGAAAAAGTAATTTGCTTATGAATTTGGGTGCTA
This sequence comes from bacterium, assembly GCA_030018795.1. GTDB lineage: Bacteria > UBA9089 > CG2-30-40-21 > CG2-30-40-21 > CG2-30-40-21 > CG2-30-40-21. The sequence continues at coordinate 12,495 of JASEHA010000022.1, read as the reverse complement.
TACAGTTTCCGAATAATATGATAATTTGGATGATATACAGAAACTGTATAATAACTTGTTAGCCTCTTGCGTAAATGATTACTCAGTCGTAAGATAGCACTCGAGGTTGAGAAAACAGATAGTCGTAAGGTAGTAAATGGGTATGAGAAAACGGTCAAGCGTAAGATAGTAACCAAGACTAATAAAAGAATGAACCAAACAGAGTTGGTTATTTTATTGTTAGATGACATATCAAAACTATAGCGGAGGCAGCTAATATATGAATATGTGGGAAATAGATAAACTGGACAGGTTTACTGTTTAATGTTGCTAATACCGTAAGTCCTTCAAATAGTAACAATAAAGTAAATGAAAAATAGAATGGTTTCTGACTAAAGAGGGACAGCGACCATTTTTGAATTAGTGAAAAAAGAAACATGCCCGCAACGGCAGATAACAGCGGATAAAAGGCTTCGTTTCACTATGCCCCAAATTGCCTTCGGCAACTTCTTTTATCCGCAAGACGTTAGGCGACATTTTGTCTTGTGTTGTTTATGGGGCTTATAATACTCAAGCTGGAAGTTTAAGTTGCATTATAACTACGGAGAAAATATTATGTCTAGAGAGATAAAGATTGAACATATATGCCGGGTTGAGGGGCATGGCGGGGTAACTATTGACCTGGAAAAGGATATTGTTAAGCTGGAGATATTTGAGGGCTCAAGGTTTTTTGAGTTTCTTGTTGCTGGCAAGTCGTATGATGAGATACCGGTGATTGTTTGCCGAATATGTGCTATTTGTAGCATTTCTCATATGATAACATCATTGATGACTATTGAAAATGCCTTTGGGATACAAATATCGAAACAAACAATGCTTTTGAGAGAACTCATCCATTGCGGCGGGATGTTGGAAAGTCATGGTCTGCATCTATTTTGCCTTGCTGCACCTGATTATCTTGGTTGTAATTCAATTGTTGGTGTAGCAGACAAAAAGCCTGAACTGGCAAATATTGGGCTTAAGTTGAAGAAATTGGGAAACAGGATTCAGGAGATTATTGGCGGCGGAAGGCCTATCCATCCAATAAATCTGCGTATTGGCGGCTTTGGAAAGATTCCTGAAAAACATGAACTGCTTGCCTTGAAAAATGAGCTGGAGATGGCTGTCAATGATGGGATTAAGGCTGCCGCCTTTTTTTCTAAGATAGATACTTTTCCAGTAGATGAACCTCAATACTTTTCAGCCTTAAAACCTGTAGGCAACAGATTTAGTTTTTATGGGAAAAATATATGTGTTTCTGAAAATAGCAACTCTGGTTTTTTTAATGAAAATAAGGTTGAAGAATTTGAAATAAGGGATTATAGAAAGGTGTGTCAGGAGGTTGTAATTCAACATTCCAATGCAAAACATAGCCTTTATAATGGTAAGCCGTTTATGACAGGTGCCCTGGCAAGGGTGATGATGTTTGGCAATATGCTTTATGGCCGGTCAAAAGAAGCCTTAGACATGGTTAGAATAACAAGAAATCCGCTTTGTAATAATCTGGCACAGGCAATAGAATTGGTTTATGCCAGCCAGAGATGTCTGGAGATTATCGATGAGCTTCTTGATATCAGGATGGAGAATGAAACATTGCCTGTATTCCAACTTGGCAAATGCACAGGAACAGCTGCCTTAGAGGTGCCAAGGGGTACATTATACCATCACTATGAATTTGATGAAAGTGGTAAGAATATCAAAACAGATATTATTACCCCAACAGCTATCAACTTAGCCAGCATGGAACAGGGTGTGAGAGGGATAGTAGAATTGCATAGACAGGATGCCACTTCTGTTGAAGTAATTACCTCTAAAACAGGCATGTTGCTGCGTGCTTATGACCCTTGTATTTCATGCTCGGTACATTGAAGCAGTTAGCTCATTCTCCAACTAACAGCTAACTGCTCATCAAGGGAGGAATTATGCAACAATCCATAGATATCTCAGGGTATAAAGAAAAACAGTCTGATATTAAGGAATTGAAGATTACACCAAGTTTAGAGGTAGTGGAAAATCAGTATGAGGGTGAAGATTATCTTGTAGAGCTGAAAACAAATGAGTTTACTACGGTTTGTCCAAAGACAGGACTCCCAGACTTTGCTGTTGTGACCATCCAGTACAAACCTGCTCTTTACCTTGTCGAACAAAAATCACTAAAGTTATACCTTACTGGCTATAGAAATATTGGTATATTTCAAGAACATGCTACTAATAAGATACTGACAGATTTCATTGCCTGTGTAAAACCAAAATGGGCAAAGATTGAAACAATCTGGAATGCTCGTGGTGGAATTGATGTTAGAGTGGAACGGGAATCAGGATTTAGATTATAATTTACGACAATTAATGGTTGACACGATGCTAAGGCACTACTCTGCTTGAGCAACATGCAGCAATCTCGAAAGGTTTTTATCCTTCTCAGAGATAATTGGATCTTTAATCGGCCAGTTGATATTAATATCAGGGTCGTTCCAGATGATCCCTCGCTCATGCTCATGGGAATACTCCTCTGTACACTTGTAAGCAACCTCAGCTATCTCGCTTAAAACAAGAAATCCATGGGCAAAACCAGCTGGGATGTAAAGCATGTGATGATTTTCTTCAGATAGATCAACGCCAACCCATTGTGCATAGCTGTGTGATTCCCTTCTTATGTCAACAACCACATCAAATATTCTTCCCTTTAAGCAACGAACTAATTTACCTTGTGCCTTAGGATTTTCCTGATAATGAAGGCCTCTTAACACAGACCTTATAGACATTGAATGATTATCCTGGACAAATTTTTCGTTTATCCCTATCTTGGCAAAATCAGAATACTTATAGGTTTCCATAAAAAACCCTCTTTCATCTGTAAGCACACTTGGTTTTATAAGGATAACCTCATGTATGGATAATTGCTTGAAATTAAAGGGCATATCGCCTCCCTACAGTTAAGATACATAGTATGTTGTAGGTATAAACTTACGAGCAAGCATTACATAGCAATCAAAGCCATATCTAACAGCCTTCAGCCTATCTACCTAAACAAGAGACTATAATCCCTGTCTTCATGCACACAGGCTGGAAGAGGCTGAAAGCCCATGTGCTACATTTCTACAGACTGGGATCATGTGCTGCTGCTAATCAATCTTTGAAGATATTGTCCATACTCATTCTTGCTCAATGGTTCTGCAAGCCTTAACAGTTGCTCCTTATCGATATACCCAAGAACATAGGCTATTTCTTCTATACAGGCTACCTTTAGTCCCTGCCTTTTTTCGATAGCTTCAATAAATCCTGCGGCATCAAAAAGGCTTTCATGTGTTCCTGTATCAAGCCAGGCATATCCCCTTCCCATCAGCTCAACCCTGAGATTATTATCTTCTAAATATCGCTTGTTCACATCTGTTATTTCAAGCTCTCCCCTCCATGAAGGCTTGATATTCTTAGCAATTTCAACAACAAGATTGTCATAAAAATATAGTCCTGTAACAGCATAGTTGGATTTAGGTGTTTCTGGTTTTTCCTCAATAGATAAAACCTTTCCATCCCTGTCAAACTCAACCACACCATATCGCTGCGGGTCCATTACATAGTAGCCAAATACTGTTGCCCCTTTCTGAGCTGTTACATCCATAACCGCTTTTTTTAACAGATCGATTAACCCATGCCCATAAAAGATATTATCACCCAGGATAAGGCAGACATCATCGTTCCCAATGAATTCCTCGCCAAGGATGAATGCCTCTGCCAGTCCATTTGGAGAAGGTTGTTCCTTGAATTTAAGGTTTAACCCAAGATGACTGCCGTCACCAAATATTTCCTTAAATCTTGGCAAATCTTGAGGGGTTGAAATTATCAGAATATCTCTTATGCCAGCTATCATAAGTATAGAAAGTGGATAGTATATCATGGGCTTATTATAAATAGGCAAAAGCTGTTTGCAAACACTAATAGTTACAGGGTAAAGCCTTGATCCGCTTCCCCCGGCAAGAATAATTCCTTTCATCTTTGCTCCTTCTCCACCCGTTTAATATCTGACTCTACCATCATTCTTGCCAGCTCTTCAAACTTAGTCTCTGGCTGCCAGCCAAGTTTTTCTTTAGCCTTAAGAGGATTACCCAGCAATAAATTTACCTCAGCAGGTCGATAAAATTCTGGCGACACCTCTATCAATATCTTGCCTGTTTTTCCATCAATCCCTTTTGTCGCAGCGTCTTGCCCTTGCCACTGTATCCTAATCCCTGCACAATTAAAGGCATATTCTATGAATTCCTTTACTGTATGAGTCTCTCCAGTAGATAAGACATAATCATCTGCCTCATCTTGTTGAAGCATAAGCCACATCCCTTCTACATACTCCTTAGCATATCCCCAATCCCTCCTGGCATCTAAATTACCTACAACAATCTTTTCTTGCAGCCCGCATAGTATCTTTGCAATGCCATAGGTTATTTTTCTGGTAATAAATTCTAATCCACGCAAAGGGGATTCATGATTGAACAATATTCCTGAACAGGCAGATATTCCATAGGATTCCCTGTAATTTACTACAGCCCAGTGAGCAAATAACTTTGAAACACCATACGGGCTTCTTGGATAAAATGGTGTTTTTTCTGTCTGAGGAATCTCTTGAACCTCACCAAACATCTCGCTTGTAGAAGCCTGATAAAACCTTGCCTCTGGCTTTAGTGTCCTGATTATCTCAAGCAGTCGTAAGACACCAATGGCATTCACCTCTGAGGTCAGGATTGGCTGTTCAAATGAGGTATGAACAAAGCTTTGAGCAGCTAAGTTATATATCTCATCCGGCTGGATTTTTTCTATTATTCTATAGACATTTTCAAACTCCAACAGGTCCATATAAACAATCTTAATCTGACTTTCTATCCCTAACTCCTTTAATCTCCAATTGCTTGAATCACCGCTTCTCCTATCAGCCCCAAAAACCGTATACCCTTTTTCCAGCAAAAGCTGTCCAAGATATGCCCCATCCTGTCCACGAATACCTGTAATCAATGCTGTTTTACCCTTCACACCCTTCACACCCTTCTCACTCATTATTGCCCCCTTGATCTGGCAGAGACGCAGCATCTTGTGTCTCTGCATGTTTTAGATGTCTTCTGATAAAAATATACACCCCAGCAACAAGAAGAATACCTATTGCCAGATCAAACTTATGGAATATTGGTGAAACAAGAGAATGGTATTTTTCACCAAATTTCATCCCCAGATAGGTAAGACCACAATTCCATGGAATAGAGCCAATGGTCGTATAAAGACAAAACTTAAAGAAGTTCATTTTAGCTATACCTGCTGGCAGGGAGATAAACGTTCTGATAACCGGCATATTCCTGGTAATGAATATTGCCCATTCCCCATATTTATTAAACCATCTTTCTGATACATCCACATCGTGATGGGTTATCAAGATATATCTGCCATATTTCATAATAAACGGCCTGCCGCCAACTGCACCAACCCAGTAAGCAATTATTGACCCAGCCAGATTACCAAGTGTCCCGGCAAATACTACCCAGAACATTGAAAATTTCCCCTCAGCTACCAGACAGCCTGCAAAGGGCATTATTATCTCAGATGGTAAAGGGATGCAAGCACTTTCTATTGCCATAGCTATCCCTACCCCCAGATAGCCTGTTGCATCAATAATATTTTTTACAATAACAGCTAAAAATTCAAGAATTGTAGTGATCATTTATTGGATCCTTTTAACCATTTTTTCGACCTGTCACCAGCGGCACCAGTCACCATGACACCAGTAAAGAATTTAACTAATACTCTGGTGCCCTGGTGTGCCCTTTGTGGTAAATTCCAATCGCACAGCCGGCTCTAATCTTTCAAACAATGTCTCCTCATCAAGGCTTCCTATCAAACCACCTTCTGTTCCTTAAACAGTATCAAATCCCCTATCTCCACCTTGCCTGTATGTGCTCTGCCTGCAGGTAGTTCGAGCACATATTTGGCTAATCGCTGAGAGGTGTATGCCTTCCATGTATTGAGCTTAACCGGATTAAAGGGTGCAGCATTCTCAGCAATATCTACAACCTTAAAACTCGAATCAAGCCAGATTATATCAATGGATATAGGAACAAAAAGCATGTGAATCGAGACCCTTGTTCCGGTTGGATGTGGATATTCCATCAGAAGAGGGTCAGGTGATTTTGCAAACATCAGCCCTTTTGCCCTTTTTAAGAAACTGCGAGCAACACTTATCCTGGCAGATAGCTGGACATTCTTACTCACATTATGTCCTGTGACTATATCAAGATATTCTACAGCCATTACTGATTCCTTGATCATAGCGGCATAGCTTTCGCCACGCCCCAAAAGCTCATAAATCCCAATCTTTGTTTCATCCATCAGCAGCTTTCTTGACCCAAAGTAACGAAACTTAATAGGTGTCCCCATGCCTTTTATTATCTTATAGGTATTTTCCCCGGCAAGAATTTGTCCTGCACTTGATATCCGTCCAATCCTGACAGCCAGATTCACCTCAATACTTGTAAGTGATGTTTGAGGCTGAGGATTACCTGAAACCATTCCAATCCGTATATAGAGTTTTCGACTTGGCTGCCTGAGATTATACTCATCCAGTGCCTCCTGCACCTTGACAACTGCATTAATTGCCTGATCAGGCTCTTCAAACAAGGCAACGAATGTGGCGCCAGTAAACTTAAGTATCTTCCCCTGACACTCATTTACCATAGGCTTGACAATATTATTGTAAACCTGTAACCCGGTTAATCCCCTTGTTTCGCCAATCTGTCTGATTAATTCCAGGGATCTTTTTATGCTCATAAAGACTATGGTTGTTTTGCCTGCAGGCAGTGGTGTTGGTGCAATCTCAGAAGGGGGAAGGGTTTTAGATTTTGGTATAATTTCAATTTCTTCCTTTTTTGCTGGCACAACCTTTGGAAGGATATCTTCTTGTATCTGAGGAAAGGAAATCCTGATATTTTCCCTTTCCCTTCGTTCTATTTCAATGATGGCTTCAAAGGCAGCATTGTATACAGATGGGGACTCATCTGCAAGCAATCTTTCAAGATACGGGATAACCTCTCGATCGCATATCTTGCCCAATGCCCTGGCAGATTTTTCACGGCGTATCCAATCCTCATCTCCGAGCCTCTGAATAAAGATATCAACCGCTTTATCCTTGCCTGTTTCATCTAAATAATCCTTTGCCATCTTATCTGACATAGATGCCTGTTTGCGAGCTGCACGGCCAGCTATTCTGGCAAGCCCATAAAGTGCCTCCCTTTGATTATGCCAATAGCGGTCGTTTAATCTCTCTCTTAATAACCCTACTACCTTATTTTCAATAGTCTCCTCTACATCACCGCTGGCCACACATTCAGCAGCCAGGAATAACGGATTACGATATTTATACGGCATATTCAATATTGTCTTAACTAAATTAGAGGTACTCTCAATATCCATTAACCCTGACAGATAAACAAGTACATCCTCCCATCTGGGATGGTTGTAAGTAGCAGATAAATCAACCTGCTGCAGAAATAGTTGTTTTAATTCCTCTGCAGCAAAATACTCCCTGAATGACTGGTAGAAGAATTTCACCTCATCCTTTTGAATCCTGATAATACCAAGCTGAGTGCAGAGATGAAGCAGCTCTTCTGGCGGATTACCCTTATATCCACTTCTTTCAGAAATCTTCTTAAATAGGGTAACAACCTCCTGTTTATCCAGAACAGTAGCATTATGCATCTGAAGTGTAAACCCCATTATCGCTAAGCCTTGTGCAATTATCTGTTTATCTGCTGTAACAAGTTTTCCTGTTTTTTCAAAAAGGTCATAAAGGCAGTTGATATATGCAGAATAGACATCTGTCTTGTTTTTGGGTATCTTTTTATAACGAATAAAGGTGGCCATCATTAGCAGGAGAAGGAGCGGGCTTTCAGCAATCTCTTTCAGGCTTGGGTCTTCCATGATAGCATTAAAGACCACATCCCTTTTTTCTGTATCCTTGATATAATGGCCAAGATATTCTCTTACATCATTCTCTGTTAATTCCAATAATTCTATAATCTTGTAATTTGCCGGGAAGCTGGTATAACAAACCCCTTTACGACAGCTCAGGATGTAATTATTTTGGGGGAATTGACTGATAAATTTTTGAATAGATTCTACTGGATTAAACCCCTCATAAGGGCAGAGGAGATCAAGCCCATCAATCAAAACCAAGAGCAGGTTTTGTTCAAACAATCCCCTTAATTGGTCATGAGTTAAGGAAAGCTTTCTATTATTTAATTCATTAAGGATATAGTCTGTAAAATTTCCAGAGCGAAAACCAGCCATATCCAAAAAAATAGGAATTAATTGTTTCACACCTGTCCCTATAGATGTGGAGGAGTCTGTAATCTTCTGAAGACATTTTGAAGCATACAAACCTGTTAAATACCTCAGGGATGTGGTCTTACCTGAGCCGGATTCACCTATTAAGATAAGTGGAAGCCTTGCCCTGTCTCTCATACTTAAGGAAAGGGAGGATAAATCAGGTTCTGCTTGCAACCCTTCTATCAATTCCTGTATGGTCTGCCTCTTCTTTGTCCATGCAAGCCCTTCAGGCAAGACAGCACCATCATGGATCATATCCTTTGTCTCTTCTAAGATTATATGACGAAGACAGGGGATAACAGGCAAATCATCAGCACTTTCTGTGATATGAAGAGGCACATAAAGAGCACTCCATTTACCTATTTCACTATCAGATAATAGATTGTTCAGATATGACTTGAAATCCAAATTTATCCCTCCTTCAAGCAGTTAGCTGTTAGTTCATTTCCTATTCTGACCTAACGGCTAACTAATTCGTCTGCCTCTCTGCTCAATATATTCAGTCGTTCTTTTAATACAGCACACTCTTGTTGTATGGATGTATCATCCCCTACTTTATACGGCTGGCCAAAGGCAATCAATCCATGGCTAAATGGTTTTGGCAATACATACTTATCCCATGCTGCCTCAAATATCCATTTATGCCTTGTTGCTGAAACCAGTGGAACGATGTATGCCCCTGTTTTTCTTGCTAAGGCTATTACCCCTTCCTTTGGTTCATAGATTGGGCCTATTGGACCATCAACCGCCAGCCCACAATCATATCCATCCTTTATTCCCTTAATCAGCCCTATCAACCCACGCATACCGCCCTTAGCCGAAGAGCCTCTTACAATCCTGTAGCCAAACCTCTGCAATATCTTTGCTTGATACTCCCCATCCTTGCTCAGGCTGCTCATTAATATAATATCCCTCTGGCTCATATATGGGACAAGCAGGAATTGTTGTCCATGCCAGAAGGCATAAATAACCTGAGGAGAATGCGAAATGTCAGACTCAAAATCCACATTCCGCATTCCACATTTCACATTCTCTTCCCCAACAACCCTTAGCCTGATGGTACAAAATAAGAGACGGATAAGAATTTCAGCCAGCAGAGGCAAGATTATGTACAATATTCTTTCTTTAAGCTGCGCAATCATTATCTTGTGTTCCATGTTAGCTGTTAGCTAACTGCTATCTCATAAAGCCTCTTATACAATCCATCAGAGGACAGGAGTTCATCGTGTGTCCCTATCTCTGAGATACTACCCTGACTGATGGTAATAATCCTGTCTGCATGAATAATGGTTGAAAGCCTGTGAGCAATAATAATAGTTGTCTGCTGCCGCATAATCCTGAAAAGAGCAGACTGGATAAGGTTTTCTGACTCTGTATCCAGGGATGCTGTTGCCTCATCCAATATCAATATCCCTGGTTTTCTAAGTAATGCCCTGGCAATGGCTATCCTTTGCTGCTCTCCGCCTGAAAGTCTCATCCCATGCTCTCCGATAGGGGTCTTATACCCTGAAGGAAGACGGATAATAAAATCATGGGCATTGGCATCTATGGCTGATTTAATTATTCCTTCCATGGTTGCATCAGGCATACCATAGGCAATATTTTCAGCAATACTGCCAGAGAAGAGGAATGTATGCTGTGGGACTATGCCTATTTGCTTTCTAAGACTGCTCAAGGTTACATCACGAATATCCGTCCCATCTATCCTGATTACACCTGATGCAGGGTCATAGAGACGTGGAATAAGGTTGACCAATGTAGTTTTTCCGCCGCCAGACGGGCCAACAAAAGCCAGAACCTCACCCGGATCAATTGTCAGATTTATTCCCTGTAGCACAGGTTTATCATCATATACAAATGATACATCCACAAACTCTATCTTTCCCTTGAGGTATTGAGCCTCAAGGGAAAGGATTCCATCTTCTGTTTCCTTCCTGTCTGCAGAAATATCTGGCATCTCAAAGGCATCAGGTGACTCTTCAACCGTGAGTCTGGTATCAAGCAGCTCAAATATTCGCTGACTGGCTGCTACTGCCTGTTGAACAAGAATATTTGCCTGAGAAAAATCCTGGATTGGCCTGGATATTGTTAATAAATATGCTACAAAAGACATCAATGCCCCAGTGGTTAATCGTTCATGAGCAACCTCATACCCACCATACCAGATAACCAAGAGCATGCCGACTATCCCAATAATCCAGACAAGTGGTCCGGATAGCACCATCAGCTTTATTCCCTTAATATACAGATAAAAATATCCTTCATTCTCCCTAAAAAACCGTTTTGACTCTATCGCTTCAGCACAAAAGAGCTTAACTATAGATACGCCAGAGATGGTTTCCTGTAAAATATTGGTAACATCTGCCATCTTTTCCTGGATCTGATGGGTTACCTTTCGTATCCTTTTCCCTATTTGAACAATGACCACAGCAATAAGCGGAGCAACAATTGTAACCAATAAGGCAAGCTTCCAGTGGATGCAAAAAATAATATATATCCCGCCTATCAGAATAAACGGGGACTTAATCAAGGTTACTGCCCCGGAGGTAATAAGGTTTTGCAAGATATTAACATCATTTATTGTTCTTGAGATCAGCTCACCGCATCGGCTATCCTTATGAAATTTCATAGAAAGATGGATAATGTGCTCAAAAACTTGATTTCGAATAACAAAAAGCACACGCTGCCCGATATAATTCATGATAAAGCTGTGGGCATATTGAGACACAGCTTGAATAGTGGCAACCACAAGGGCTATACTTAAGATAATATTTAATTGAAAAAGATCTTTTTTGTTTAAGGCATCCTCGATCAATCCCTTGATTAGCCATGGAAATGTCAGGGCACACCCGGAAACAATCAAGATACAGCAAAAGGCTGTAAATAAACGTAATTTATATCCAAGAACATACTTTAGCAATCGAGACATAGCCGCCATAAAACCCCCACCCCTATCTTAAAGTGAAGAGTGGAAAATAAAAAGCTAAGGTTTCCCACTCTTCACTCTTCACTCTTCACTCTTCACTCTCTGCATAATCTGCTCTAAAATATTCAAGGTTATCCTTAATGCAGTCAAATCATCCTCTGGTGTAGTTAAGGGTTTGGCTTCATTGGCAATACAGCTCAAGAAATGGAATAATTCTAATCTTAACGGGTTGTCTTTATGGACAAATACCCTTTCAATGACTGACCGTTGCTGATACCCAACCGTATCATGGGTCAGGATATAATTACCAGTTGTTTGACGATGGATATGAATATCCTGCTCAGCATAATCAAGAAAAATATAGGCATCTGGCTGGGTAATGGCTAATGTTCTTATCTTATTTTCCGTTGCCCTTGATGCTGTCAGATTGGCTATGCACCCATTGGCAAAAATAATCTGAACATTGGCAATATCCTCATACTGAGAATAAACCCGTGTTCCAATGGCGTGAAGCTCGACAACAGCAGAATCAATAAGGTTAAGAACAATATCAATATCATGAATAAGCAGGTCAAGGACAACACCAGCATCGTCTATTCTGGTATTAAACGGTCCAAGTCGTCGGCATTCAACAAACAAGGGATACTTAAGCACCTTTTTTAACTCCCAGATAGCTGCATTAAACCGTTCCACATGTCCTACCTGCAAGACAAGATTATTCTTTTGGGCTATAGCCATTAACTCCTCAGCCTCTTTTATATCTTGCGTTATTGGCTTTTCAAGGAGAACATGAATGCCTGCATTTAAAAAATCTCTGGCTACTTGATAATGAAATCTGGTAGGGACAGCAATACTTACAGCCTCAACCTTATCATAAAGCTGCGAATAATCAGAATAGGCAGCAGCACCATATTCTTTAGCTACATTAGAAAGGATGTCTGCATTAACATCTGCAATGGCAATTAATCCTGCCTCAGGGATATCATGATAGCATTTTACATGATATTTGCCCATATGCCCAATCCCAACAACTCCAACCTTGATTGGCCTCATTTCTCTTCCTTCCATCTGATAATCTTTAACTTATGCAAGTATACTATACCATATAAAGATTCATTTGTCAAGGGGTAAATTCAGGTCTGAATATTCGATAAAGCAAAATTCAAATCACACAATCCTCATAGAATTGCCCA
>JASEHA010000229.1 GCA_030018795.1 bacterium | reverse complement strand
CAATTATGCTGAATATTTTAGCAGTAGTTTGTGCTGGATTCCTGAAAAGGCGTAAGCCGTCATGTATTTTCAGGATGTCAAAAGAAGCACCTGCCTTTACAAGGCGGTCTCTTGTGGTTTGAAGGGCGTTTATGCCTATATCACAGGCAATGAATTTGCGGTTTAAGTCATTGGCAACCTTGGCGGTTGTGCCGGAACCGGAGAAGAAGTCAGCAATGATCATGCTGTCATTTGATGCAAGATTGATGATTCTTCTAAGCAAAGATTCAGGTTTTTGTGTTATGTAATATTGTTTTTCGGGATCTGTCGGACTTGTGACAGGAGCTATATCAACCCACCAATCAGTAATTGGTGTCCCTTCTTCTCTTAGTCCCGCATTTTTCCCTTTAACAGCAGTACGCCCTCGTTGTTGAGTTTTTTCAGAATAACTTTTATATTCAGGATTATATGTCCAATCCACACCAGATTTTGAGTACCAAAAAATAACATCATGCTTATTGGGCAATTTATCTACGGGAACGGCTCCCCCACTATAGCCCCAAACGATCTCATTCACAAAATTCTCCTCCCCAAACACCTCATCCAGCAATATCTTCACATAATGCCCAATATGCCAATCCAGATGAACATAAATACTTCCGGTTTCACTCATAACATCACGAATTGCCAGTAATCGTTCATACAGCCAATTCAGGTAATCTTCTTTCTGCCAGATATCGCCATACATAATTTCTTCGCCAATGGTATTATCATCAGATTCAATCTCGGACTTGCCGTTGTTTCTCAAATAAATCTTCTTGGCATAATTCGCACCGCTGGCAAACGGCGGATCGATATAAACCAGGTCAACCTTGATATCCTGCGATTTCAAATAGGCGCATGCAGAAAGGCAATCCCCTTGAATAAGCAGATTTTTGAAATCCGCGTTTAGATCAATTTCCCTGTCAAACAGATATCGTTTTTTGGCTTTTCTTACTTCCTCAACGACCTCTGTTTCAAACACATCGATTATATCCGGGAACCTTCTCCCCTGGAAATTGAGCAGTGCCTGTCCTTTTGCTGGTGTAATATTATACTGTCTGGGTGTTTTCATAATTTAGTCCTTTTTGAGAATCATGGCTAAAGTCGGCATCCTCCGTCATAAATGACGGAGTTATTAACATTTCAAGACATATCGCCCCTCTGAGGCTAAAAGCTAACCGATAGGGTCAGGGTTGGGGTGAGTACGTCAGGCTGTGTAAAAAGTCAAAATTCATGAGCAAGCACCACAATATATTGATACGGCAAGGTTGCTTGCTACTCTATATTGTGTGGCAAGCCTTGAGAAATCGAGTTTTTACACAGCCTGTCGTGGGGTTTGTATCCAGAATGATTGCAGTTTTTCATCCTTATAGCCGTTGAAATAAACCTCAAGGTCTTTTATCTCTGCCAGTTTCAGCATTTCAGCAAGGGTGTTCTGTTCAAATTCGCTGTCCATTTTATAGGGGATGTAATTAAAGCTGATGTCTTGCGGGTCTATATTATTCCCATTACTGAAAAAGTCTTCAATTAAATCTTCTGGGTGCCGATGATATATCCTGGCATCTTTTTTAGATATCCCCGGCATGAATTTATAGAGAGTTCCATCAGGAGAATACAGGGCTATTTCCTCATTCCCTGTTTCCCATTCAAGAAGCTCTATCTCGGTTTCTTTCTCAATCACCTCTTTTGAATATTCAATCCTGTCCATAAAGGAAGAGGCAATAATTTTGATAACATCTGACAGCTCAAGATGTGGGTTTAGTAATACCCATTCCATTTCTTGAGATATGCTTTTATAAATATCAGTAAGCTCATTTTCATAATTACCATACAATTCATTTTCAGAGATAAGCCCGTATGTGCTTCCAGAAAGGCTATAGATAAAATCACTGTATGAAAAAAGTATAGCACCCCCTGCCTTTATATTCTCAATGGCAACCTCACCTGTAAGACCGCTTTTACCGATATTCCCAGAGATTATACTTCGATCATAAGCATATCTGGTTTTTATATTGGCAAACCTGAAGGCACTTAGCTTTTTTTTGATCTCAGGAGAGATTTTTTTAACAATCTTGTATTTAATGTCAATCTGCTTGTATTTTAGCTTGCCGAGTTTAGGTTTTCTAACCTGAACCCGGATATTTTGTTCCTTTTCCCCTGAAAGGTCGGTTATTGAAAGCTGGTAGTTTTCTTTTAATTCCTTATCAAGGGTTTCATAGTTATCGCTTGAAAGATAGATAAGGGCATTTTCCTTTGATGCGTCCATAACCTCACGCAAACAGCGGCAGGTGGTCTGCAAGACAAAATTTTTAGTAGTTTCTTGTCTTGGAAGAACCACTGATGTTAAACTTCTGCAATCCCATCCTTCAGTACCAACTGCTACGAGAAGTATTACCCGCTTTTTAGAATAAGGCTTATCAAGGTTATTGAATATAGCCAGGTTTTCTTTGGGTAATTCATATTCCTTATTCTTTTTGTCCACATTAGAATAGTACCTGAATATCTCGTCTTCTTTTCCTGTTCTGTTTTTTTGATACCATTTCCGGATTACAGGAAGAATATCATCATTAAGATTTTTAATAGAAGGGCAGTAAAAGACAACCTTACTTTTTGTACCATTTTCATAATCGATGTCATAATCTTTGAAAAAGTCAGACAATGCCTGTTCGATAAATGCACTCTCCTGGACACTCACCTTTCTTACATCAGGTTTTTTTAAAAATTTCCCAATACCGATATTCAAAGGGTAATTATAAACAATATCCTGAATCTGATTTAACCTTATGTTTTCCCCTTCGACTTCAATAGAGCTTTTGACATAAGGCGTACCGGACAAGCCAATCACAGAATTGACATGGCCGTGCTGATTTAATACATTGACCGCCTGCCTTAATTTTTTTCCACCATTGCCAATAGAACCATAGGTATGATGGACCTCATCAAGAATGACCATTATGTTTGGTATCTGTGAAAGAGCTTCTCGTAATTCATTGTATTTTTTGGTTTCAGCAGATATTAACGGATCATAAAAAAGGCTTTTCGGATCAAGGTAAATAGTATCATTACCATCATATCTTTCGAGAACAACCTTTTCAGCATTTGTAATAAAAACCATGCCAAAGTCTTTTGTTTGTTTTATTCTGTTAACCTTTTCAAGGTTTGGATTATTGCCATGCAATTTATCCTTTCGTTTAGAGCTTAAACTATCCAATATTTCTATGGTTATTAATTGTTTTAACCTATCTGCCTCTGCTTTGGGTAAAATCCATTCAGGATTAAAGTCTTTAATCGTTTTCAAGGATGGAAGAATGGCAGTTTTTGACGCTTGTGGAGCAAAGACAACAAAATTATGAGCAAATCTTTTATCGTCCTTAAAAAGAGCAGCAAAATACAAATCCAGATAGATGAAACATGCCATTAAAAAAGTTTTGCCAGCTCCCATGGGCAAGCTGTAAAGGTAGTTGGAATAATCGAAGTTATGTAACAATTCATCGAGCAAAGCGTTCCAGTCGATATTTTTCCCTTTTGGGTCATTTACTAATTTTTTATGCAGGTTTTTCAGGTGATTGTCCTGAAAAAACTGATTTAAGAATTGAGTGAGATAATCGTCTTTGAATGTATAATAGTTATCATACTCTTGTGCCAGGGTATCGTCATACAAAAGGCCATTGCGAACCATACCGGCAAGTTTTTTATTTTTCCCAACGAATTTAATCCAGAGATAGGTGTTAATTGCTTCTTTTTGCGGGGGCGAAGCTTGCCGGTTTCATCAATATGCTTTAATGTATTGTTAATTAGAGACTGGTTATTTTCCTTCTCCAATTCTATCCATTTTGCAGTTTTGCTTTTTATCAGACTGTAAATTGTATTCATAACTGCTTTCATCGATTCCTGTAAAATTTCATAAAATACTATGGCTTGTTCCTATGGACAGGGACAGAAATTCTGACAGGAGTTCCTTCTTTATATTATGATGGCTGCCATCTTTTTATAGATTTAAGTTTATCATATAGGCTATTGGATGTCAAGATGAAAATGAGCCTTTTGGTAATGCGTCAGTGAAATGGGGAATTTCTACAGGAAACACACCCCCTGCTCTCTCTCAAGAGGGGATTGCTGTATTCCCCTCTAACAAGAGGGGTAGGGGTGTGTGAAGTTCACTTCGCTAAAACAGAATATACCTTTCGCTAAACATTTCGACCTGTGCGGTTGAAATTTACCACACAGGTTTATGCTGCTAATT
>JASEHA010000228.1 GCA_030018795.1 bacterium | reverse complement strand
AGTCCAGTGCACCAGTCGGTCGCAATCCTTTTTTCATCAAATATCAGTTTCTTACAGTGTATAGTGCCCTGGTGCATGGTGCCCTTGCTTGGTCACCAGTAAAAACTTGAACATCGAGTATTACAATGTAGTAATCACCGTTAGGTGCGTCTTTAAGTATACCCTCCTATTGTACGTCAGACTGTGTAAAAACTCAAAAATTCATGAGTCAACACCACAATATATTGATATGGCAAGATTGTCTACTTGTATCCTTTGTGGTTAAATCCGCAATTTCTGAAGTTCTGAAGTTTAGAGCTTAATGAGAATTGCTTTTGTGTTACAAGGGGAGAAAAAGATGCTTGACTAAATGATAAAAATATAGTACAATGTGTTGAACGTGGAAAGTGAAAGGAGCTATTTTAGTGCAACAAATGCAAGAAAAATTCGAAAAACCCGAAAAACCCGAACTGCAATTACTGCTATATGTTGCAAGGACAAGGATAGACAGTGATACCATTGGAAATATCTATCAGCTAATGGATACTCCTATCAACTGGGATGAGGTGCTTTCTCTTAGTCTCAAGCATCGCATAGCTCCCCTACTCTATTATCACCTGACTACATCTATTGTTCCAGGTAAGCTGCCACAGTCCATTATGCCAGAGTTAAAAGAGATATACAATCAGAATTTTAATCGTAACAAAAAGTTATATGATGAGCTGCATGAGATTACATCTGCATTTCATGAGGCTGGTGTTGAGGCATTGGTTCTCAAGGGACCAATATTAGCCAGGCTTATCTATCCGTCCATTGGAGTAAGATGCATGAAGGATATAGACCTTGTGGTAAAAGAGGAACATTGGCAAAAGACAAAGGAATGTTTCCTCTCCCTTGGCTATAGCCTGCCAAAAACACTTCCAGATTTAACTGCCAGTGAACTGGTAAAATATACCCAATATTTCAGTCAGATAGAGTTTACTCGCAAAAACTCTATCCCTGTAGAGATACACTTTCGTTTACTTAACATGGGTATTCCCAAAGAAGAACCCTGGCTCTTTGAGCATGTCAGAACCATGGACAGGGCACAGATCCCATCACCTGAGATGCTCCTGCTTCATCTGTGTGTTCATGCCAATACGCATAATTTTTGCAGCTTGATGCTGTTATGCGATATTGGTGCAGTTGTAGAACACTATGGAGATGAGCTTGATGCTGATCATATTCAAGAAATAGCATCTACTCGAGGCATAACCTCCTCGGTTTATAATAGCCTTACCATTGCTGGAGAATTATTGAATATATCTATCCCAAAAGGGCTTACAGATGCCTTAAAGCCAAAGACTATTCGCCAAATAGTCTTTGAGATTGTCTGGAACAAACAAAAAATATTAGCCATCCAAAAGACAGAGAAGCCATCCCAGATTGAAGCACCAACATATTATTTGCTCGAAATGGATAATATCCTGGATAAGTTGAAATATTTGTGCCGGATACTTTTCCCACCCTTAGAGTGGCTGTCAGCATACCTTGAAAAGAAATTAACATTGCCTATGTATCCAATATATCTTGTCAAATACCTGTTAGGACATGGCAGGGGCAAAAGGGAAAAAAGGGGCAAAAAACGATAACCTTGTTGTTGACATGCTAAACAGAGCTCTTTTTACTCGATGTTCAAGTTTTTTCTTAATTAAACCGCAAAACCACAAGCAAGGATGCTTGTGCTACTAAAGTAAGTCAAGCTTCCAGCTTGATAGGTAGGAGATACCATAATTCCTACGGTTCGACCAATCAGGGCGGGAAGGCGGGAAGGCGAGAAAACCCCGACCCTACTGTTTCACTGCTAAAATGCCAATGGTGGCAAAAAACTTGAACATCGAGTTATACAAAAATTTCATGGGTAATATCAAGGATGTGTTGTTTTGAATCTTAAGGCTAATATTGCTCAGGTACAACAAAGGATTAATCATGCACTTAAGGCTTCAGATAAGGGGCAGGATGGTGTTACTCTGGTTGCAGTGACCAAGTCCGTTGATGTGGACACTATCAAGGCAGTCATAGCTGAGGGCATAGAGATTATTGGTGAAAACCGTATCCAGATTGCAAAAACAAAATATCAGGAAATTGGCAATAGGGTAAGATGGCATATGATTGGTCATCTTCAACAAAATAAGGTAAGGGATGCAGTACAAATGTTTGAGCTTATCCATTCGGTTGATAGCTGTTATCTGGCAGAGGCAATTAATGAAGAGGCAGACCGGCAGAATAAGATACAAGATGTGCTTATTCAGGTAAATACATCAGGGGAAAAGACAAAGTATGGGTTGAGCCTGACTGAGGCAGATGCTTTAGTTAGAAAAATGAATGAATTTCCTCACTTGAATATCAAGGGGTTGATGACCATTGGTCCATTGTCAGATGAACCAGGGGTACTGCCCCTTCGCAGCTGCTTTCAGCAGCTCTTTCACTTGTATCATCATCTGAAGACAGATGGTTTTTCGCTGCAATACCTTTCCATGGGTATGAGTGATGACTTTGAGCTGGCTATTTCAGAGGGATCAAACATGGTCAGGATTGGGCAAGCGATATTTGCAGAAGCTGTTAGCAGTTAACTAACTAATAGGACAGACGAAGTCTGCTCTGTTGCTAACTACTATCTGCTAACTGCTAATCGCTGACTGCTTCTGACTAAACAGGGGGTTAAAATGGCATTTCTTAAAAAGCTGGCATTTATTGGTGCTGGGAATATGACTGAGGCATTGATTCAAGGGATATTAAAGGCATCTCTGCTAAAGGCAGATGAAATAATTGCCTCTGAGGTGAGTCAGGAAAGGGTAGCCTATATCCATCAAAAAACAGGGGTTGCTGTCTTACTCAAAAATACTGAGGCAGCTAAACAGGCTGAAACCATTATCCTTGCGGTTAAGCCTCAGGCAATGGAGATGGTGCTGGAAGAGCTGGCAGAGGTATTGTCACAGGACCAGTTGGTTATCTCTATTGCTGCCGGAATAAAAACAGAGACGATTGAGAAGCAGCTTAAGGCAGACACGACAAAAATCCAAAAAATCCAAAAAAATCCGAAAAACCTGCCAGTTATCAGGGTTATGCCTAATACCCCGGCCATGGTTGGGTGTTCTGCTACAGCTATATGCAAGGGCAGATACTCAAGTGATGAACACCTGAAAAGGGCTGTAAGAATCTTTGAGGCTGTGGGATATGTGGCTGTTGTTAATGAGGAGCTGATGGATACGGTTACAGCCCTTTCAGGCTCTGGGCCAGCATATATCTTTACCATTATTGAAAGCCTTATTGATGCTGGGGTTGAATTAGGATTGACCAGGGATGTGGCTGCTGGGCTTACTATCCAGACCGTAAAGGGTGCAGCAAGGATGATGGAAGAAACAAAAGAACACCCGGCTACCCTTAAAAATAGAGTAACATCACCCGGCGGAACAACTGCTGCAGGGCTTCATGCCTTAGAGAAAAATGGGCTGCGTAACGCAATGATTGAGGCAGTCATTGCCGCAAAAAATCGGGCAAAGGAGTTGGGCTAATATGTTTGTATTTGGTGAATTACTAAACAGCATAGCCATGTTGATGGGTATGCTGTTTAAGCTGGTTTATTTTGTCTTAGTTGTCCGAATGCTGCTTTCCTGGGTAAATCCAGACCCATACAATCAGATGGTAAGATTTGTCTATCGCGTTACTGAGCCAATCCTTGCCCCATTTCGCCGTATTATTCCGCCAATGGGCATGATAGATATATCACCTATTGTGGTATTTCTTTTATTGTCATTTATTGAAAGATTTGTGGTTGGGGTATTGCTTCAGTTGAGCTCTCGGATAGGATAAAATAGGATGAAATAGGGTAAAATAAGTGAAGACTGTATATTTGAACATAAAACTCCAGCCAAACGCCTCAAGAAACGAAATCGTTGGTCAGGAGAATGAATATATACGGATACGCGTTCAAAGCCCGCCGGTTGATGGCAAGGCAAACAAGGCATTGATAAATTTTTTGGCTAATGAGCTGGGTGTGAAAAAATCGCAGATAGATATAACAACTGGCAAAACCTCACGGCTAAAGAGAATACAGGTTCAGGTAGAAGATGAGACAGGGTTGCCTGAGTGGGCACACCAGGGCACCAGTGCCCTGGTGTAATTGTCCATCACCACTCAGATTGCAATATTTCTAAAAAAAATACTTGAAATTTGGACAAAATTCTGCTAAAATAGTATAAACCTGAAATCGGCAAGTGCCTACAATCTAAAATGCCTAAGGCAAACAATAG
>JASEHA010000227.1 GCA_030018795.1 bacterium | reverse complement strand
CCTTCCTATCCCTCTCGCCTTCTCGCCTCCTTGCTTGGTCACCAGTAAAAACTTGAACATCGAGTCTTAATAACTGACCGATTACACCTATAGGGCTTATCACTCAAACCCATAAGCCTTCCATTGTTTATCCACCAGTTTTTTTATCGCATCATCCATAGTAATCAGGGTTGGCCAGGGACGAATCATGCCCTCTGCTATCCCCTTTGTGGTGGCATCTATACCCATCTTTGAGCCATACTCTGCAATATTACTGGCATGGTTCAGGACATCCAATGGACCATCAACAAAGGAAATATCACGGCGTGGATCAATATAGTTTAATACCTTCCAGGCAACCTCAGACAGGTTATGGACATCAACATTCTCATCAACGATAATTATAACCTTGGTAAACATCATCTGTCCCATGCCCCAGATAGAGTGCATAACCCTTTTTGCCTGCCCCACGTACTCTTTTTTGATGGAAACAATCACACAGTTATGGAATATACCCTCAAGAGGAAGGTTCATGTCTATAATCTCTGGTAGCTGGAGTTTTAGCAGTGGAAGAAAGATTCTTTCTGTTGCCTTGCCAAAAAAACAGTCTTCCATAGGCGGCTTACCCACAATGGTTGTAGGGTAAATAGCATCATTTCTATGAGTAATACAGGTAATATGGAAGACTGGATACTCATCTGCCGGGGAATAAAACCCAGTATGGTCGCCAAAGGGACCCTCAATCCTTCGCTCATAGGGTTCGACATATCCCTCTAAAATTATCTCTGCATTAGCCGGGACATCTATATCTACGGTTTCGCATCGGATCAACTCCACTGGTTTCTTTCGCAAGAACCCTGCAAAGAGCATCTCATCTATGCTTTCAGGCAATGGGCAGGTAGCAGCATACATACTGGCTGGATCCGCACCAATGGCAACAGCCACCTCCATCTGCTGATTGGTCTCCTCGTATCTTTTATACTGCCTTGCCCCATCCTTGTGCATATGCCAGTGCATCCCGCAGGTTTTTCCATCATACGCCTGCATACGATACATCCCCACATTCATCCTCTGGGTTTGAATATCCTTAGTAAAGACCATGGGCAGGGTAATAAACTGCCCGGCATCTAATGGCCAGCACTTAAGTATGGGAAACTTTAAGACATCAACATCAGTACCCTTGATAATTACATCCTTACACGGTCCACTTTTTACATTCTTGGGGATAAACTGACTGAGTTCACGAAGCTTTGGCAGCATCAATATCTTCTGCCAGATGGTGTCTGGCGGCTCCATAGTCAAAAGGTCTGTAATCCTCATCGCAATATCATTGATATTATTTACCTCAAGAGCTAATTGCATCCTTTCATAAGAGGCAAAGGCATTTATGATTACCGGAAAATTATGCCCCTTAACATTTTCAAATAATAGTGCCTGCCTATCCCTTTTCACCATACGGTCTGCAATCTCTGTAATCTCCAGCTCACAACTTACCTCATGTTTTATTCTGATTAAAAGGTTTCTCTCTTCTAATAAATCTATAAATTCATGCAAATCTTTGTATGCCATAGTGCCTCCGAGTCATGGTAACACAAGCATCCTGCTTGTGTCTTAAATACTCAAGCTGGAAGCTTGAGTTACATTCTGACTTCTTCTCATTCCACAAAAATACTACATATCCAGCCGCATGTTCCATCAGGCAGCACAACCTTGTAAAACATTTTTTTCTGTTTGTCAACAACCATTAATCTTGTCTCAATCTTTACTCGAGTAATAACAGGATAGTCTGTGCCAGGTCCCTCTCGAAGCGGGGCATTATTTGTAGTCACAATAACCGTATCTCCAGAAACATTTTTTTCTATCCTCTCATCCTCCTGGACAAATCCTTCTTTTTCTATAGGAACATGTTTTTTGGCTGCAACACGCTGCTGTCCAAACTTAGTACTGATTGAAACCCGATGTGTATCTTCCAGAACCCCATATGGTGCAAAGGCATAATCCATAATTGTTCTGCCGATTTTCACGCCAAAGCCAAGGGAGAGCTTCTCTGGCATATCCTTGAAGCTGCCATGTTCATTATCTGTCAGGAACTGGTACCCACACCTTAGAGTTATCGGGTTATTTATTCTTAACTCTATTCCAGCACAACCCCTCAATTCTCTATTTCTTGCCTTATTCAGCTCAATTCCAAAACATGCAACCTCATTCTTCCATGCTGCACCAGTGCGATACATCAGCGGCAGTGTAAATTCATCCTTATCCATCTGTATTCTGTAACCAATATTCTGTATACTTAAGGCAAGGCAAAGAGAATTGTTCGGGGTATAGAGACAACCAAGGTCAAGTGCCCCAGCATGGGCAGTATTATTATCGAGTTGTTCTTGAAGGTACTTAAATCCGCTGCCAATAGACATGTTCTTGCTTACCTGTTTGCTTATAACAAACATCCCTGACATATCTGAAACATCAAACAGCCTGTTTGTGGGCAATGGGTTATCATTTGTATCCCTTAATACCTCAGGGATATGGTTTGAAGACAGATGATTAAGGCTTACTCCAAGACTAAGATTTTTGGCTGGATAGGCATAAGCAAAACATTCATAACGGGTATCCTGAAGCCAATCCTGATGATGAAAGGCTATTTCTTCAGTTTTTATCATGGAAAGACCAGCAGGATTAGACCAGATACTTGAAATATCATCTCCTGCAGCCACAAATGCCCCGCCCATACCTGCTGCTCTGGCACCAACATCAACCTTAAGAAATGCCATTCTTGCAGCAGTAGATGAAGAGGAAACAAGCAATATGCTTATTGTTAACAGAAAAAAATGAACTCTCATCATATTGCAAATACCTGCCGCGTTCAGAATTCTGTAAGCGTTCAGAGTGTAAGTAAGGGAAAATGGAAAAGTAGGGAAAAAGGGGGAAATATTAAAGAATTTTATTTTCTTATTGCATCTATCTCCAATATCTCCGTATCTTCCGTATCTCCCTTTGTTACACAAGTTAGTCATTTAGGGACGCCACTGGATTCTGACTCATAGATTGCTTGAGCTATCACGATTTCCTTCACTATTCGACCCTTGATACCCTATTCAGCATTCCTCTGAATGCTTCCATTAAATCTATTGGTAACGGAAAGATTATCGTTGAATTCTTTTCTGTAGATATCTCGGACAATGTTTGCAAGTATCTAAGCTGCAAAGACATAGGGCTTTTTGACAGTGCATCTGATGCTTGAGCAAGTTTTTCTGAAGCCTGAAATTCCCCTTCAGCGTGAATAATCTTTGCCCTTCTTTCTCTTTCTGCCTCTGCCTGTTTTGCCATAGCCCTCTTCATATTCTCTGGCAATTCTACATCCTTAACCTCAACAATACTTACCTTAATTCCCCATGGGTCTGTCTGAGAATCAATGATGTGTTGAAGTGTCTGGTTTATCTTTTCCCTCTGGGACAATAATGCATCAAGGTCTGACTGCCCCAGCACGCTCCTTAAGGTTGTTTGAGCAATCTGTGATGTTGCATAGGTATAATTCGTAATCTTAGTAATAGCATCTGGCGGTCGTATTACCCGAAAATATCCTACAGCAGTTACCCTGACAGTAACATTATCCTGAGTAATTATCTCCTGCGGCGGGATCTCCATGGTCATGGTTCGCAAGTCTACCTTTATCCATTTTTCAAAGAATGGAATAATGTAGATAATGCCCGGCCCCCTTTCCTTTTCAATCAAACGCCCAAGCCTGAATACAACACCCCGTTCATACTCCTGAAGTATCTTGACCCCGCTGACGATAAGCCAGATTAAACCAACCAAAATAACCAAAGGCATAGACACATCCATAAAACTCTCCTCCTTAATTATGATGTAGGGTGGGCATTGCCCACCCTACTCGCAAACCACAATCTTAATTATCATAAGGCACTATGGTTAACCAACAAATTCAATCTTGTAGAGACGCAAATTTTTGCGTCTCACTCCAGCACATACACCTTTATCTGCTTGTATCCATAACGAACAGCTTCCTGATGGGTATCAAAACAAAGATCAATCCTTTTTCCTTTTATAGCACTGCCAGTATCAGCCGCAACAGCATGACCATATCCCTCAACGTATAATTTTGTACCAAGTGGAACAATCCTTGGGTCCACAGCTGCTACCCCATACTTTGCCTTTAGTCCATTACGGGTTCGCCCCCATTTTGCCCATTTACCACAAGATTGGACATGGCAGGAATAAGCAGTGGCACCCATATGGAGGATGTTCTTAACCTTAGCTGTCATGGACATTGACTGAATTACTTTTTTGGTGCC
>JASEHA010000226.1 GCA_030018795.1 bacterium | reverse complement strand
AAACTTCAGACAGCGAAATCATTAGCTAAGTATAGCCAGGATAGAATACTGGGCTACATTCATCCCATTTACTTGCCGATTTCAGGTTCTACTCAACAAACATATGGTCTACTCTGTTTGGACAATTCGATAACCTTGATTTCATCAAGAATAGTTTAATCAGCCACAAAATTCACAAATTATGACCGCTTTTAGAGTATATCTGCGTATATCCCTTGCCACTCTCAAAAGTGGATTAAAAAGGCATGGTCTGTCATTATCCCACAACCGTGTCCAATTATTGGACACAAGGGTAAATGTATGTGCAAGTAATTAGACACTGCCAGCCGTTATGTATGCTAATTACAGCAGGAATGGCAGAAATTACTGGCATAGAAATTGCTTGTTATAAATTTAAGGATATTTATGCCTACATTGTAATTAATAGAGACACGATTAATCGCGTCTCTACAACTGTTGTATCTTTTTCAAGACAAGCGGATAGGCTTTGTTTGACGGTTCAAGACCAATGGCTGTTTTTATCTCTTTCTCTGCCTGTCTTAGCTGGCCATTTTTATAATAAAGGCAGGCTAAGTTAGCGTGATTGATTGCTGAGGGACTTATTTGAACTGCTTTTTTAGCGTAAGAAAGAGCATTATCTATCTTTCCAAGATTGGCGTATATTCGGGCAAGGTTTTCGTATCCCTTGCTATAGGATTTATCTGCAGCTATTGCCTTTTGATAGTTAGTGAGGGCTAAATCATACTGCTTTTGCTTTTCATAGATAAGCCCCAGGTTGTTATATGAGGTAGGCAGGGTTGGGTCAATTGCAATGGATAGTTTATATTCAGCCATAGCCTGTTCATAGAGACCTTGTTTTTCGTAGAGTATACCCATGTTGCTATGGATCTTGGCTGGATAGGGCACAATATCTAAGAGTTTTTTGTATATATCCATGGCAGGCTCGCATTGATTGGTATCCTGATATTCAATTGCCAGACAATTGGCTGCCTCTACATGGTTTGGGGCAATCTCGATGACCTTTTTGAATTCAGTAATAGCCTCTTGATGCTCTTTTTTAGTAGAATAGATAACACCAAGCCTGAAATGGGCATCAACAGAGTTTGGGTCTTTTGCCAATACCTTTTGACACCAGTCAAAGCGGAGGGAATACATATTGTTCCAGTCAGCATTGCGTTTGATGGATAAGGGGATATAAAGGGCAATAATAATTACAAGCAAGATAATGGCCATGTTTTTCTTCTTTTGAAGCAATTGGTCAAGCCCAATGGCTGATATTAGACAGAACCCAACAGATGGGATGTACATAAATCTTTCGGCTACAAAGAATTGAACTAATGGGAGGATATTTGAGGTAGGCAGCCAGCCTATTAGAAACCAGATAGTGGCAAATGATACACCAGGCAGGCGGCGATAGGTTTTGAGCCAGAAGAGGATGATGCTTATGATAATCAATCCTCCGGCAATAACCCCTGTCTCAAATAGGTTCATGGATATTGGCACCTCGTAATTCATAAACAGGTTGCAGGGGAACAGGAGCAGCCTTAGGTAGATGAGAAATGATTTGAGCATGGTGTAAAAAACAGGCAGGTATTCAGTAGTAGCATTACCTGTAACCATGAGGATGTTTTGAGGGCTTGCTGCTCGGCCAAAGACATTCAGCTTGATGAAGAAGAGGGCTATGAGGATAAACCCTGATAGGAAATAGAGCCAGTATTTTCTAATGATGCTGATTACTTTTGATGGCTCAAACAGGAAATGATACATGAATATCATCACTGGCAAGCAAACCGCAGCTACCTCTTTGGAAAACATTGCCAGAAAATAGGAGATGGCTGAAGCAGCAAGGAGCAAGACCTTTTTGAGGAAGGTAGCGGTAATGCCCTGCAAGTAGAAGATAAAGGCAAGGCAGTAGAAAAACATTGCCAATAGATCCTTGCGGTGTGAGATGACAGAAACAGCCTCGCTGTGGATCGGGTGTGTGGCAAAAAGCAGGCTGGTAAATAAGGCGATTTGCGGCTTCTTAAGGATGAGATTGACCAGGTAGTAAAGCAAAAGGCAGCAGGCTGTATGCAGGATAAGGTTTGTTAAATGAAACCCAAATGGGTTTAATCCCCAGAAATAGTAGTCAATGATGTAGGTAATGGTTCTGATATGCCTTGGTGTCCAGCAAAATATCTGGTGAGGGTCCTGAATTCTTTTATCCTCAAGGATGGTCATGTTATCATCATAAACAAACTCACCCCAGAGGGTATTGAAAGAGGTAATGATGGTTATAGCAGCAATGAGTATGAGTGATATGTATGAATAGTTGGGATTGGTGGTGTCTAATGGGTTGAGGTATTTATACCATGCTGTTTGCGTTTTTGGTATTTGCGTTGTGCTTAATTTTTTGCTTTTTTTGGACATGTTACGGCTCCTTATATTTTTATGCGGTTGTAAGCTACACAAATTTTAGCATATTTTGTGCGGGTTTGTCAATAGAAACATAGGGATATGCATAACCGCTCAGCAAGCGGGAGGAAGATTGACCACAGAGGTCACATTAGAGTGATAGAGCACCAGTCACCAGTGCACCAGAGTATTAATCAAATTCTTTACTGGTGCTCCTTTGTTCTGGTGCTCTAATATAATAAAGGTGGTGATGATAATAGGGATTCTTCTTTAAGGTGATTTGCTTAACACAAATGCGGTCAGGGCATTCTCCCTGACAAAGACAGGGCAACGGCAAACAGATGGCAGGTTTCTCAACCCGCCATCTCAAGCTTTGTCCAGTGATTAAGGTAAAAGGAGGGAAGAAGTGTGAAAAAGATGAAGAAAATATTTTTTGGCATTCTTGCTGTTGTCTTTACATCTGGCATATCCTATGCCGCAGATGTCCAGCAGCAAGATGCGTCCGTTGGTTTGAGCGTCCCTCAGATTATTGAGCTCGTTGGGGTCGATATGTCTGAGACGATTACGCCTGGACCAGAGGATTATGCAAGGGATTTGATGGTGCAAAGGGTGGTGAATGATATCGGACGGCAGTGGGGACAACAGTTGATTGCCGCAAGATCATTTGAACCTGGCTATGCTAATCCGCAGCATGACTTTGTAACACCAGGGGCATCAATTTCTGGAAATCCAACTGATGAGTTAACATTTGATACGGATCTTATTACCGCAATGAGGGATGTGCCAGGCTGGGGTAATCCAGCAGACACAAGTGTTACCTCGGCAAGGTTAGCATTGATTCGGGATGTTGGGGGCAGGGATGTAATCATAGGTGGCGTTCTACGCCATCCAGGCCCAGGACATGCTTATCCTGGTGACACTTGGATTTTCTACTACTCACAACCTGTTCTGGTTTCCGGCATTTCCAACAACACCGGCAACGAAGCCGCAGTTGACAATGCCATGTATGATGCCAACAATGACATTGGCAAAGGCTTTGCTGAGAGGACAGCAGCTCTTGAGATGACCGTATTTACCAATGCCCAGGATGGGGCAG
Source organism: bacterium (assembly GCA_030018795.1). Lineage (GTDB taxonomy): Bacteria > UBA9089 > CG2-30-40-21 > CG2-30-40-21 > CG2-30-40-21 > CG2-30-40-21. The sequence continues at coordinate 811 of JASEHA010000226.1, read as the reverse complement.
CGTTGTATGTTCATGGCTTGCAGCCAGCTACTCAGCAGAACATTTTAAGATTGGAAGATACCTATGTGTCGGTTTGCACAGAAAAGACGTACATCTTGCAGAATGACTTAGAGGGTGCTTATGCGAATGCTTGCTCAGGTGCCGTGATGGAGAAAACCACCATGTCAACCAGCTCTACGCAAAGGGTTGAGGATAACCCAAGGAATAACTATGGTGGTAGTGACGAATATACCGCTACCATGGGAACAACTACTGCGGGTTCCAATATTCATGGTGGTGCAGCCACAGACAAGGCTTATTCCACATGGCTTCGTATCCACAATCAGGCACAGCACCTGTTTGAGGTAAAGATGTCAACCAAGGCACCAAGATTGGTGGTAGTTAATCTTGGTATTGCCAACTTGGCAAGGTATACAGAGGGCGAGTATACAAATACATTGACCTTCACCCTTATGCCAATCGTTGGTTAATGCAAAAATGTTAGTGTGTTAAGCAAACTTAAAACTAGAGAAGAATCCCTTTTTATCGGGGCAACTCAATTGGGTTGCCCCATTTTTTTGACCTGTGCAAATTAGAATGTAGTGAGCACCTTTAGGCAGCAATTCTCATTATGAAATTTTTAACCACAAAGAGCACAAAGAATACAAAGAAAATAAAGGGAATAGAAAAATAATGAAAGATAAAAAGGCAAACATATCTTAAATTTTGTGGCAAAAGACTGCATTCTTTTATCTTGCTATCTGAATTTGAGAGATAAAGTAGCCCAACATTCTATGTTGGCATTAGATATACCAGGATAGAATCCTGGGCT
>JASEHA010000225.1 GCA_030018795.1 bacterium | reverse complement strand
TGCTTCGGCAAAGATATTTGGTTTCTGTGTTGATCCAAACCAGACGGTTAACTGCTCATTTGCACCATATCCATTACCACGCACTGTTACACCTGTCCCTACCGTACCAGTTGATGGTGTTACGCTATACACATTTGCCCGTATCTTAAATACTGTCCCGGCTGTGCCCTGTGGTGTCCCATTGTTTGCCACAACATTGGTTGTCCCAAACATTTGAGTATCCACGGTAAACATTGCTGTAAATGAGCCATTTACTGCTGAGGTAGTATTAGTAATCGTAGCATTACCGCCAAATGCAACCCTTATGTTATGATTGCCGCCAAACCCATTACCACGCACTGTAACCCTTGTGCCCACACTGCCCTCTACAGGTGTAATACTGATAATATTTGGTGTAATGCAATATGTGAATGTGCCAGCTTCGATGTTATTGCTTGCGTCATACCCGGTCATGGTCTTTGTGCCATAGCTTTGTGTATCAATCGTAAAGGCTGCGGTAAACGAGCCATTGACAGCTGATGTTGTCAAGAAAATAGTAGCATTGCTGCCAAACCTTACCCGAATTCCCCTTTCACTGCCATAGCCATTGCCTGTTATGGTCACATATGACCCAATTGTTCCGCTTGTTGGCTCAACACCAATGATACTGGGCAGCACCCTGTATGTCCATGTCCCGGCTGCCTCTAAGCTTGCACCTATACCTATGATGGTTGTTGTCCCATACCTTTGAGTATCAATCACAAAGCTGGTTGTCCATGAGCCATTACCCTCGGCTGCAGTTGTACCTATGGCTGCATTATCTCCAAAGACAAGCCTTACCTGTCCATTGTTTGTATACCCATTGCCGCTAACAACTACAAGGCTGCCTACTGTCCCTGAAAGTGGTGTAACATTGATAATATTGGGCAATATTCTGTATGTCCATGTTCCAGCACTGACATTTGCAGCAATATCATGCCCAGTAATAGCTGTTGTCCCATAGCCTTGAGTATCAACGGTAAACATTGCTGTCCATGAGCCATTATTTGCGGCTGTGGTTGTGGTTATTGTCCCGCAACTGCCAAACTCAAGCCTTACCTGACCATTTGATCTATACCCATTGCCGCTGACCGTTACCCATGAGCCCACTGTCCCTGAAAGCGGTGTAACATTGATGATATTTGGCAATATAACAACTGTATTATCCGCTGTATTGACGCTGCACTGGGCAGTAATGGTTGTAGTCCCATACCGTTGAGTATCTACCACAAATGTCTGGCTAAATGTTCCAGAGGCACTTGTTGTTTGCGTGGCAATGGTTGTAACATTCCCAAACCCTATCCTGACCGGGTAGTTAGCACTATACCCATCTCCAAATATGCTTATTGTTGTCCCTACGCTGCCTTGAGTTGGTGATACCGTTAGTATCCTTGACTTGATAAAGAATGTATTTACTGCATACATCCTTGCATCACCCATCCCTGTAACCCAGCACTTAATGGTTGTTGTTCCAGCTGGCTGCGGGAAGTTTGCCTCTGGCTGATATGTATAGCTGAATGTCCCGTCTTCACTGGCAATAACATATTTATTTGTATCAGCAGCATATCTTGTCCCAAAGTCTACATTCACTGTGCAGCTTCCAACAAACCCGCTGCCAACTATAGTCATTGCTGTCCCAATAGTTCCATTGTCTGGTGTTACACTGCACACATCCGGGATAATGAAGTAGCTGTTTTCAGCAGGTGTCTTTGAGCTTGAGCCCACACCAACCACACTCTTTGTCCCAAAGCTTTGAGTATCAACTGTCCATGCTGCTGTAATCTGCCCATTGCCAAGGCTTGTCCATACCTGACCAAATGTTGTCTTGCCAAGGCTTATGGTTACTGTTTCAGTTGCACCATACCCATCTCCATAGATGACCACACTGCTGCCAACCGTTCCGGTTACTGGTGATACCCTGTATATCTTGGGCATTATCTTAAACACATTGCCTGCATCATGAGCCATGCTATTTGAATAACCACGAATGGCTGTTGTCCCAAACATTTGGGTATCAACAGTAAATATGGTTGTCCATGAGCCATTAGCCAGAATATTGCCTGTAGCTATATTCGCATTATTCCCAAACTGCAATATCACCATATCATTTGCCTTGTATCCGCTACCGGTTACGGTTACCCTTGTTCCTACTACCCCGCTTGTTGGCTCAACACTCCACACCTCTGGCAGGATAAAGTAGGTATTTATGGCTGATACATTGCTGCTCTGTCTATATGCTGTAATCGTTGTTGTCGCGTATGGCTGACAGATATCTGTGCGGATATATCCAGTAAATGTCCCTCTGTCACCTGTCTCAATAAATGTTGTCCAGCTTGTTGTTCCAAACCCAACATTAGCAGTTGTCCCAAAATCTACCTGCATGGTTATGGTTGGTTCATACCCTGTGCCATAGATAGTAATTATTGTCCCTATTGTTCCGCTCACAGGCAATACTGACACCACCTGCGGCAATACCTTTACTGTGCGATAGTCTACATCACCTGTCCCTGCACCTGTCCCTGTCCCGCTTACGGTCAGTGTCTTTGTCCCAAAAATTTGAGTATCTATAGTAAAGACTGCACTAAACACACCATTTTCTAATGCAGATGTTCCAGTTATTGCCCCATTAAGCCCAAGCCCTATATTTATCCCTTCGTTTGCACCATACCCATTGCCAGTAACAAGTATTAATGTCCCAACTGTTCCTTGAGCAGGTGATACAAGGGTTATCTCGCCACGAATGCGGAAGCAATCGTCATCAACATGGCCCGCCTCATCCTGCTTGCCAAAGGCAGCAAGGCTTACTGTCCCACAGCTCTGAGTATCAACAATAAAGCTTGTTGTCCATGACCCATTCCTGCTTGCTGTGGTTGTGGTTATGGTTGAATTATTACCCAGCAGTATCCTTATAGCCTCACTTGCACCATACCCATCTCCAGTTACTGTTACCCTTGTCCCAACAGAGCCTATTGTTGGTGAGACAGTAACAATGTGTGACCTTATACCAACCACGGCTGTATCCAGATGATTGACACAATCCCGAGCCTCTACGGTTGTTGTCCCATATTTTTGAGTATTAACAGTAAATGTTATACTAAAGCTGCCGTTATTATTTGCTGTTCCCCTGTTTATGGCCAATGTCTCCCCAAAGTGCAATGTTATTGTCCCTGGTGTCCACCCATTACCATATACGGTTATTATCCTGCCTACTGTCCCCTCTGTTGGATCTACTGATACAAGGTGCTGGGTAACAAGGAAGTTTATTACCCCATAAGACAGGCTATTCATGCCAGTTGCCTTAACCTCTTTATTACCCCAATGCTGCTCATCTACTGTAAATGTCCCCTGTATCCAGCCCTTATCATTTGCAACACATGTATTAATGCTTGCATTCTGTCCAAGCCCAATATTTACGCTTTCTCCTGCACTATATCCACCACCGGTTATGGTTACCAGCTTGCCCACTGTTCCAGATGATGGTGTAATGGTAGCTATCCCTGTCTTGATAACAAATATATCATCATCACTGCTTAATACACCAGCAGCAGTTATGGTTGTTGTCCCAATTATCTGTGTATCAACCATCCATACAGTGCTAAATGTTCCATAACTGCTTGCAGTTACAGTTGCTATTAATGGATTTATCCCAAAGCTTATTTTGACGCTTTCCATTCCGCTGTAGCCGTCACCGGTTACTGTTACCATAGTTCCAACAGGACCAGACGTTGGTGTTACACCTGTAATATGGCTGCTTATCCAGAAGGTATTCATCGTTATCTGATTTGACTTATTTATCCCGCTTCCATTTGCCCTTATTGTTGTTGTCCCGGCTGTTTGAGAGGTAATCACAAAGCTTGCTGAATAAGCACCATTGCTGTCTGTAGTAACCAACCCTGTGTCAGAGGCCAGAATATCTTTGAAATAAACCTGTATAGTCTCGCTATCAGAATATCCATCCCCATAAACCGTTATCCTTGTCCCTACTGTTCCTGTGTTTGGTGATACAAGCCACATCCTGGCCACAAGCTTTAACAGCCTTGAATTGCTTCTGCCAGAATCAAGCCCTGTGGATATAACACTCTTTGTCCCATAAACCTGGGTATCTATCACAAACGCAGTTGTCCATGACCCATTGCTGTCTGTTGTTGTCTCACCTATTGTTACCCTATTCCCATAGCTTATCCTGATGGTCTCATTTGCCCCAAATCCATTGCCGCTGATGGTTATCTGTGTTGTTACTGAGCCAATGGTTGGGCTCATATCTGTTATGACTGAACTAATATCAAATA
>JASEHA010000224.1 GCA_030018795.1 bacterium | reverse complement strand
CATCAAGTAGTACACAATAAGAGACATGAAAGACGTTGCAATCAGTCCAGTGCACTTGCTTGCTTAGTCACCACTAAAAACTTGAACATCGAGTTTTTAGTTTTTCACTTTCCTGATCCAGTAACTCAAAACAATCACCACCAGACCAAGTGTAACAAGGGTTATTATCATCCCATACAAAATTGATTTGGGCTGGTAGACAAACCTTATCTGGTGCTTACCCGCTGTCAGCTCTATTGCCCGAAAAACATAATCAGCTATGTGTATCCTTGCTTTTTTATCATCAATATATGCCTGCCAGTCAGAATTCCATGAATCGGTTAAGACCAGAATGCCGGGCTGTTCTAATTCTGCCTGAATAATTACCTCGTTTAATGAATACTTTAATATCTTTAAGGTATCTTTTGTATTTGCAGGCATATTTTTGAAAACAAGACTTGGTTTCTCTTCTATGATAACAGACCTTAATGGATCAAATGAGCCTTCAGCCAATCGTTTCAGCACATCCCTGGGCTTATGCAATTCAAAATCGTGAACAATAAATGCCCTTGGAAAACAGGTGAAATTTTGATAAATACTGTTATGCTCACTTGAGAATACATGTTTGATATGCGGCAGACCTGTTATTTTTATATTGGCAGTCCCAACGATATATTTTATATTTAATAGATTATAGAGATTATGCCATCTTGAAAATCTAACCAGAGGGAATGATTTCTCAAGTGGCATGTTGTTGCAGAGATTTGTCAACTCACTATATCGCCTATGAATAGATGGTTCGTATCCGTCCGCCTGACACAAGCCATATCTTTGCCCGACATTTGAAAGAAATCCAAGCATACAGATACGATAATAGGATTTATCCTTTTTTAAGAATTCAATAGTTTCTTGATCTATTTGAATATCCTCAAATGGTACTGTTTGTATATATTTATATCCAACCAGCCATAAATCAATAACTAATATTATCACTGCCACTGCCTTAAACAGCCTTGTTGACAGCCATTGTCTGGACCAAAGATAGAGCACAATAATACTGATAATTAACCAGATCAAGGATTTAATTGCTCCATAAACGCTTAGATAATAGGCAGGAGTGGCAAATTCCATGGATAATAAGAATGCGGGTGAAGCCTCTACCACCCTTCCTGATGATAGCATTAACTGTATTATATGATACCAGAACATTGTCTTATCAAGACAAAACCAGGTAACTATTATCCCATAAATCAGGCTTAAGGTCATCAGCCATTTTAGTATGCCCCTTAATCTTTTCGGGTTTTCTACTATCCATGAAATCCCATATCCAGACAGAATTGCACCAAAAAGGTTAAATATCACCATTGCTCGGGCTGAACACCTGAAGATATTAAATCCAGGGATAAGGCGATAATAGCTTTCCGCTAAAGGCAAGTATCCGCCAAAGGCAATCAATAGGAATATCAGCATAAAAACAAGACATAGCATGGTTATCCTTGTTCGATAAAGACATAAAGCAATGGTTATCGCTATTAGGGGCAGTATTCCCATGTATCCCATAACCTCACCAAAGAACCATTCTCCCCAATACGTTACATGTATGCCGTCTCCAAATATCTCTGGGATAATAAATGTTAAGAGATTAAAGGGTGGGAATGAGGAAATATTAAGATAATCAAAGCTTGCTCCAGAACACTTTGTTGTATATGGCATTATCTCTATAACAGGCAAAACTTGAATAGCTCCGGCCAATAAACCTATTCCTATTATAACAAATGAAAAACCGATATTCTTAAAGCCTTTGAACATAGAGTAAAAAACAACGGCTATCAAGATATAAAATGTTATCTGTGGATACCCGGTAAGTATTTGTACAGCCAATAGAATGCCGCCAGTTAAGGCATAAAAAAGGTTTCTTTTGGAGATAGACCGCTCCAGACAACATAAGATTGCAGGTATCCATGGCAGGGATCGAAAGATAGGCGTATGTCCGCTTATAAGATGAGCAAACTGATAGCCATTGAAGCTAAAAAGGATGCCGCTGATTAATGCCCCAAACCTGCTTACTCCTAATTCTCTGGCAAAGAAATAAGTGAAAACCCCAGCTAAAAAGATATGGAACCAAGTGCAGATATTTATGGCAATTGGCAGTGAAAGGATGTGAAAGATTATATCCAGAGGATAGAAGACCGCAGGTTGCATTTTAGTAATAACGGGGATACCACAATAGGTATATGGATCCCACAGGGGTGATTCCTTGCTGGTAATAGCATTATTTAAAAACGCCTTTACTGACAGATTATAGGGTATAATATCTACCCCTCTGACCAATTGATCGGTAAATATTATTTTGTGGAAAAATATGAGAACAAGAAAAAATAATATTGATATGGGCAATATGTGTGATTTCATCTAAAAATCCTTACACTCGATGTTCAAGTTTTTGCTGCCATTGGCACTTTAGTAGTGAAACAGTGTTGTGGTATCTCCTAAAAGAACCTGTCAAGCTGGAAGCTTGACACGACTTTAGTATCACAAGTATCCTGCTTGTGGTTATTCTGGCTTCTGAATTCTATTCAACAGTAGGAAGTGAGAGACTATAGCACCCACAGGCTGGAAGCCTGTGCTACTATCCTGTGCTGCCTATGTACAATCCTTCAGGCTGTGTCCAAAGCTCTTTGTCAATAATCCGTTGGACAAACTCATCACTATCCATGGCAAACAAGGGAGATATTTCAATAGGGCAATCACTGATCTCTAATCCAACTGCCTTACACCAGCCAGTATAGAGGTTTATCAGGTCATGCCTGACTGTTTCTGGTGAGTCTTGACCTGATATGTTTTTTAATGGGGAAAACTCCTCTTTTCGGTTTACCTCCATAACAACAGAGTGTTTGGCATACCTCAAGGCATCAAAGATGAATGTCTCAAACTTGATTCCATTGGGTTCATGGGGCTTTTGTAATTTTCCATGTTTATCAAGGGAAGGGATCTTTTTCCTTGCTCCATGGTATGGCAAATGAAATCCATCCCTGACAAGTCGATGGACAAATTCTACATTCAGCATATGGATGGCTGTATTGCCTGCCTTAAACCTCAGGCTGCCATCAGCATTAACAGCATATCTTTCCTCATCATTCAACTCTGTGTACTCAATTACCCCCAATCTGCCGTTAATATATCCAACCACTCCAACCATTTCATCGGGACGAATCTTGGAAACAACCTTTGTAGACATCTCAGCTTTTTCAAGAAGATGATAACCAATGAATACTGGGTCAGCTATTTTAACTAAGGCATTATCTACCTGAAAATAAAATATTTCCTTGATCCCTCGTCTCCTCATATCATCCAATGCCCCGCTTTCTTTAAGGCCAAGCAAGGAACCGCCATGCCCATTAGGACTCATAGCGATATGATCAGGACTATCCATGATTAATTTGCCATCAAAATCAATTGCAGGCAGCATCCCTTGTTCAAAAAAGATAACATCCTTTGTTTGAAGCTGAAAGAAATCATGCCTCTGAAAAAAATCCCTTGTTTGCGTATCATTCTCCTTGCTGGTCATGATATACCATGGGATATTGGTATTATATCTATTATTCATGGCTGCTATTTTTTCTGCATGATATTGAAAAAGGCTTTTGCTGCTGACAGGTCCAACCTCAAACGTACCCTTGGGCAGATTATACCCAAGCCTGGTACTTTGTCCACCGGCAACAACAAAGCAGGCTATCCTGCCATCTTTCAATGCCTCCTCACCCTTTCCCTTTGCCTGTTGATACCTTTTATCCTGTATGGGAATAATACAAGGAGGCTCAAGATGTGGATGTGGCTCTTTAGCTGTCATCCCCATAGCAATCAATTCATTGACAAGAGACATGTCTATGCTCAATATTTGAGATAACAAATCTTCCCTTTGCTTAAGTGACAATTTGTCATAATATTTAAGAATATGCTCCTGTCCGGCATAAATAAGTTTGTCTTTCTTGTCTTTGATATTATGGATTTTTGTCTCTGCTGCCATTATCTGTCCTCCAATCTATCTGTTTTTGTTTCAGACAATCCGTATATTCGATAAAACGGGTGGTGGGCAAGATTAGCTTACAAGCTAATCTTATCCACCACCCAAAAACCTTGTGTCTCTACTTCCCCATTACGAATTGAATGCATCAAGTAGTACACAAATAAGAGGCGATTGCAACCATTTTTCTATCGAATCCCACTTTTCTCGCCTCCTCGCCCTCTCGCCCCCTCGCTCGACAATTTCCTCCTGCCACTTCCTTAAAATAATTCGGAATCAACAAATATCAGCCTTTTTCATCATGTCTTACCCTCTTCCATTA
>JASEHA010000223.1 GCA_030018795.1 bacterium | reverse complement strand
CCTCCTTTTCTTACACTTCGTTAAAGAATCACAGATTATGACCGACTAAAGTATATCTTCCATCTGACCGCTAACCACGGTCGTTTCGACTTGAGCTCAACAACCTTAAGCTATCGAACTACTAACGACTAACAGCTATTACCTACACCCCTCTTGCCAGTGTAAGCACAAACACATCATCACTGCCAGCCTGTTTCAAGATTCGACTGCATTCATTTGAGGTAGCACCAGTTGTAAAGACATCGTCTATCAAGAGTATCCTTTTTGCTGAAAATTCTTCAGGCTGCCTGATACAGAAGGCATTGTGAATATTTTTTATTCGTTCTTTCCTTTTTAGTGAAGCCTGGGTGATGGTTGCCTTTATCCTCTTGAGATTATTTCTGGATACAGGGATATTCATCTTTTTACCTATAAAGGCAGCCAGGATATCTGACTGATTATATCCTCGCGATTTAAGCTTGGTTTTATGCAAAGGGACAGGGATAATGATATCTATGCCCTCTCTTCCTGTAGAAACATTGTTTGTCCAGCCAAAATGGCTGATACAGTCTACCATTAAAGAGCCGAGTGTATTCTGCAGCCCTGTTTTGCCTTCATACTTAAAAAGCCAGATAGCCTTTTTCAATACCCCTTCATATGTTCCTACTGCCCGTGCAGATGTGAAGTATCTTTCCATGGTGTGGCATTCATGACATAAAGGATGCTGCACAAGATTAAAGGATGAAACCAGCGGCTTTCCGCATTTTTCACACACAGGCAACTCTAATGGTTTTATTTTGTTAAGACAATCAGAGCAAATATATCGTTCCCTTATTGTTTCCAGAGGGTTGGAACAAAGGCTGCATTCTGCTGGAAAGATAAGGTTGAACAATCCCCAAAAGATACGCTTTGTTATGGGTAACAATTGTAGCATTAAAGCTTCCTTGTAGAGGACATATTTTGTTTCACTATCCTGCGTTTCTACTTAAGCACACACCATGGATCAGCAGCCATGCAATCTGTTTCTTTGGAATAATAATATGCCCTGGCTCGACAACCGCCACAGATTTCCCGATATTCACATCCCCTGCATTTCCCCTTGTAAGCAGAGCTTCTGAGTTGAAGGAGTATTATTGATTCCTTCCATAAAACAGGGAAGGGTGTTTCCTTAATATTTCCTATTATCAATGGCAGATAGGGACATGGAGAGACATCTCCATTGGGCAGGATACAGCAATAACCTATTCCTGCCAGACAACCGCGAATAAAATGAGGGGATAAGCAACCTGCCTTAGATGCCATAGGCATGAATTGGGGGGCACAGGTTGGCTTTAATTCAAAGGCAGGGTTTTTTAATTGCTTTTCAATAATACCAGTTAGCAAGGCATGATATTTTTTTTGAGATATCATGGACGTTAACCCCTTTGCCCGTCCGGTATGCACCAGAAAAAAGATATGATGTGCCTTTGCTCCAAGTCTTTGAGCCATATCAGAAAGCTCAGAAAGTTTGTCCATATTAAAGTCCATGACCGTAGTATGTATCTGAAAATCAAGCCCTGCCTGAAGACAGGCATTGATGCCAGCCATAGTTTGTTCAAAAGCCCCTGTGCATTGCCTGAATTCATCGTGTTCTTTTGGATTGCTGCTGTCAAGGCTTATTCCTACACGACCAATTCCAGTATCAAGAAGCCTTTTTGCAACCTTTAAATCAATCAGCATCCCATTGCTGCCCAAAACACATCGAATCCCAAGAGAATTAGCGTAAGCAATCAATTCATAGATATCATCCCTGAGAAGTGCCTCTCCGCCAGAAAAAATAATACGATTACAGCCACTCTCTCGAAGCTCAAACAACAGATGTTTTCCCTCAATGGTATTCAGCTCATGCTCATCCCTTTCTCCAGCATCACGATAGCAATGCTTACACTGCAGATTGCACGCCTTGGTCATGTTCCATGAAACAAACATAATGCCTCCTGAAGCTACATAGCTAATCTTCCCTCTAACAGCTGACGGCTAAATATACTTCCCAAGCCTCTCCTTCCTTTTTTCCAGTACCTTTAAGAAGGCATCAACCACCACAGGATCAAATTGTCTGCCAGCACACCTTTTAAGCTCCATAATTGCGGTTTCGACATCAAGGGCTTTCCTGTATGGTCTATTGGAGACCATTGCTTCAAAGGAATCAGCCACCTCAATAATTCGAGCCTCAAGGGATATTTCATCCCCAGATAGTCCATGTGGGTAGCCTTTCCCATCTATCCTTTCATGGTGTTGTGAAACCCCAGTCACAATCTCCTTTGAGAATTCCCCAGAAGAAAGGATATTGAAGCTGGTAAATGGATGATTCCTTACCTTTTCAAACTCTTCTTGTGTTAATCCGCCTGGTTTAAGGAGTATCTCTTCTGGTACGCCAATTTTTCCAATATCATGCAAAAGTGTGGCAATTTCAATGGTTTCTATTTCTGACTCTGACAGTCCCATTTCCTGGGCAATAGATACAGCATACCATACGGTTCTCTCTGAATGTCCCCGGGTATGGATATCTTTTGCCTCAATTGTTTCTGCTAAGGAGCGGGTAATGTTTATAAGATGGGTTTTAATCTCAGAAACCAGTCGTTTGTTCTCAATAGCGACTGCAGACTGAACAGCCAGACTGGTTAATAGTTGAATCTCATCTGCTGTATACTTATGAATGGTTTCAGAATAAACCGTAAGTACACCAAGCATGGTATTTTTCATCAATAATGGCACAGACAGGAAAGAAAGTATCCCCTCATTTATTACCTGCTGCGGGTTTTCCAGAAGGCTGCTTGTCCTTACATCCTCTACAATTATAGGCATCTTTGTTTCTGCTACCCGACCGATAATACTCTTGCCAATCTTTATTTCATGCCTTTCAGAAAGATACCTTTTGCTTAACCCACAGGAGACAGACATGATCAATTCTGTTTTTTCATAATTAAACAGACGCAGGGAACATTTTTTTGTATGAAGGGTTTTGGCTGCACCATCAACAATGACATGTAAAATATTTTTTAGGTCAACAGGGGATATTAATGTTTTACCTATATGATTTATAGCCGCAATCTCTGTATTTTTCTGCTCCAGCAAAAACTTATTTGTGCACAACTCAGAGATGAGCTTGCTTATGCCTTCCATGTCTTTTAAAATAGTGTTCAATTTCCCCTTTGGTAATCTGTTTATTCTGAAAGCATTAGCCGTTAATAGTGCCAGATCAATCTCACACTTAGCTGCCAGATCAGTAAATAATCCATCCCCTGAATACATCCCTTCAGAGACTATTCCGCCAAGAAGGGTACTTTTTAGCATAATCGGGACAATCAAGCATTGATTCCCTGCCGGGCATGTAATCAGGCTGCCTTTTTTTGTGAGAGACCGTAGGGGCGGGGTCTCCCCGCCCTGATTGATTTGGCAAGAGGACGAAGAAAGTTTTTTTAAGCTATCAGTATAAAATTCAAGACACATCCTTGAACCAGCCTTAGTATGATTGACAATCTCACAAAAAACAGGAAGCTTGTTTCTATCAATTGATCTCCCTTCTTCATTAATCAATCGCATATTCAGCCCTGATGACTTTGAAAATGTTTTTATTGTATGGCAAATTTGAGACGAAGCAATTAATTTTGATAACATGAATTGTTTGGACAAAGGCATAACCCCCTTTAGTATAATATAATTTTATCTGTTATCCAACCGTATGGTTTGTACCTTCTGACCTACTGTATTATAGATATCTATTTTCGAAGCATTTTCAAAATATGGGACATTCAGGATAATCGATTGTTTGTCCAATATCTTCATCTTTTCATCTTCAATAGCCTGCTTTTCAACAGATTTCTTAACCTTATAGAGGCTGTTTCCCTTATAAAGATTGCTTCTTTGAATTAGTTTATAGCTTTTTTGCTTTGGGCTAACCTCTTCAAGCAAAGAATGTTTTTGGGTTATGGGTGAAGCCTTCTTATCAACAATGAGGTACAAAGTTTTTAATACTCTGCCTACAGAAGAGACTACATTAACCTTATAGGTATTTTGTCCAGGGAATGATTGGATGTTTTTCGCTCTTTCTGCATAAGTATATTTCAGAGTCACCCTTTCACATTGTATAGTATTTTTAGAGTAGATAAGTGATATTTCGTAGTGTTTAAGCCCCATGTCTGCCCCTGTAGGCTTTGCCATCACGAATAATATAAGCAAGAATAGAAGATTCTTGAACATGTTTTACTCCCAGGTTGTTTTAGGCTGAAGGCTGAATGCTTTTCGTCCTACATAGCAGCCTTTTAGTCTATCAGCCTATTACTATACTTTAGTCGGTCATAATCTGTGATTCTTTAACGAAGTGTAAGAAAAGGAGG
>JASEHA010000222.1 GCA_030018795.1 bacterium | reverse complement strand
AAAGCTGTCAATTCTGTTAATAACTTTTTCAAGTCTTCCTGATTCATGTTTTCCATTTTTTCATTTGCTTTCTTTAGAATTTCAGAGATGCCGACATGTCCGCCTGTCTAAGCATCGAAAGGTCTGCTACCTTCAGAAATAATGTTGCAATCTCGTTCAATAATGATAGTCTATTTCTGCGAAGTTCAGGATCTTCAACCATAACCATCACCTTATCAAAAAAGCTGTCAATGTCTCCTCGTAAGCCAGCCAGTATGCTTAATGCCTCAAGATAATCTGCCTTTGCAACCAATGCCTCTACGGTTCCCCTGATTTCACAAATAGACCGATACAGCTTGTGTTCAGATTCTTCCTTAAGTGTTGATTCGTTCACCTCTTCAGCCTTCACCAATGGTGCTGACTTCAGGATATTCATCACCCGCTTAAACGAAATACTCAGTGGCTCAATATCAGGCATCTTCCTTATCTCCTCAAGTGCTGTGGCACGCAGCAGGGCATCTGTTGGGAATGAAAAATCTGCTTCCAGGACTGCATTTACCGTATCTGCCATAAATCCTCTATTGATTAGTGCGTATTCTAATCGTTGTTTCATAAATCCAAGAATCTGGTTGGATTGCTCTGAGGAAGCTATTAACCACAAAAGGTTTAACGGCAGATCCTGTTTGAGGATAATATTTATTATCCCCTGAGCCTGCCTTCTCAAGGCATAAGGATCCTCTGACCCTGTAGGGATAAGCCCTACATGAAAGCAAGCAACAATGGAGTCAATCTTATCGGCAATACTTATAATTGCACCCATGAGTGTTTCCGGCACATCACCATCAAATGATTTTGGCAGATAATGCTCCTTGACAGCCATGGCTACATTCTCTGTCTCACCAGCAGATGAGGCATAATGATACCCCATGATACCCTGAAGGGTTGGGAACTCATACACCATCTCTGTCAAAAGGTCAGCCTTGCAAAGCCATGCAGCCCGCTGCACACCTTTTATGTCCAGTGGAGCGGTTTTCCCAATGCGGTTAAGCTCTTCAGCAATCCTTTCTGCAACCTCTACAATCCTCTGCGTTTTTTCGTATAATGTGCCCACCTTCTCCTGCCAGACAACCTTTTTTTGTTGTTCAACCCTTTCATCAAGTGAAACCTTGCGGTCTGAATCCCAGAAAAAGGCTGCATCAGACAGCCTTGCCCTTAATACCCGTTCATTGCCCTCTCGAACAATGTCCGGGGATTGAGAGGTATTGGCTACAACCAGAAAATACGGCAACAGGGTATCATTATTTATCACCGGAAAGTACCGCTGATGCTCACACATAGAGGTAATCACCACATCCTGGGGAAGAGACAGGTATTTCTCATCAAATCCACCCCTGAGAACTACTGGATACTCTACCAGACAGGCAACTTCATCCAGCAGGTCTGCATTGATGTCATAAGAAAAGCCTTCTTCCATGCCTCTTTGCTTTTGTGCCTCTTCGGCAATCCCTGCGGCAATTATTTCCTTGCGTTTGTCAATATCAACGATGACAAATGCCTTTTCCATGGCTGAGACATACTCTTTGGGATGAGAAATGGTAATTGGGGATGGGGCTAAGAACCGATGCCCATAGGTTATTCTATCTGAAGAGATACCATCTATTTCAAAGGGGATTACCTCGCTATCAAATAATGCCAATATCCAGCGTATTGGTCTTGCAAAACGAATCTCTTTCGTCCCCCATCGCATAGACTTGGGGAAATAGATATTGGTAATCAGTCCAGGTAGGTTTTTCCGTAATACCTCTATAGCAGCCTTACCCTTAATATGTTTTTCCACACACAGATACTCACCCTTTGGTGTGGTTTTTATCTTCAGGTTTTCTACAACTGCCCCTTGAGATTTTGCAAACCCCTCGGCTGCCTTTGTAGGATTGCCCTGCTTATCATAAGCTGCGGCCTTAGGCGGCCCCAGCACCTCAACATCTGCATCCATTTGAGATGTAGCCATCCCTGTCACAAGAATAGATAACCTTCGCGGACTGCCATAGGTATTAATCCCCTTAAAGCCTATTCGTTCCCCCTGCAGCAAAGACTGCATGGCCTCTCTCATCTGTTTTAAGCCAGACTGAATATACCCTGCCGGTATCTCCTCTGTGCCAATCTCTAATAATAGATCAGGCATATTTTGTGTCTCCTTTGTAATGCGTTAGAAATTTGAGGTTAGGTTGCCAATAAAAACGGTTATGAGAATACTGCCTGGCTGCCAGGCATAAGACGCACCTGAAGGTGCTCACAATTTAGTCCTCACTCTTTTGCAATCAATGGAAACCCTGCCTCCTCTCTTTCCTTTATATAAGTCGCAGCGCATTTTTTAGCAAGGCTTCTTACCCTGGCAATATAGCCAGTTCTTTCGGTAACACTTATAGCACTGCGAGCGTCAAGCATATTAAAGGCATGTGAGCTTTTCAGGCAGAAATCATAGGCAGGGAATGGCAGGTTCTCCTTGATACATCTGAGAGATTCCTGTTCATACTTCTCAAAAAGCCCAAACCACATCTCTGTGTCAGCCTTTTCAAAGTTATACCTTGAAAACTCAACCTCTGTCTGATGATGCACCTGACCATATTTTATCCTATCTGTCCAATCCAGGTCAAACACAGAATCCTTTTTCTGGATATACATGGCTATTCTCTCTAATCCATAGGTTAATTCTACAGACACAGGGAAAAGGGACAGGCCACCTACACTCTGAAAATAGGTAAACTGGGTTATCTCCATCCCATCGAGCCACACCTCCCAGCCAAGGCCAGAGGCACCAAGCGTAGGGGATTCCCAGTCATCCTCTACAAACCTGATGTCATGCTCATTCGGGTTTATCCCAATCCTTATCAGGCTCTGGAGGTAGAGATCCTGCACATCGTCAGGTGATGGCTTTAAGATAACCTGAAATTGATAATAGTGCTGCAAGCGATTGGGATTTTCACCATACCTGCCATCAGTAGGCCTTCTTGATGGTTCAACATAGGCTGCTTTCCATGGTTCTGGTCCAAGAACACGCAAAAATGTGTGCGGATTAAAAGTTCCTGCCCCAACCTCAATATCATATGGTTGAGCAATCAAACACCCATGGTTGCTCCAGAATGTTTGCAGGCTTAAGATTATATCCTGAAAATTCATGAATTTACTCCTTTTTTAAGTAAGAAATGGGGAATAATGGATGACAAGTTTTGATAGGACACATATTATTGTTAATTGCTTAAAAGAAAAATGGAGCGGCCGATGGGACTCGAACCCACGACGTCAAGCTTGGGAAGCTTGCATTCTACCACTGAATTACAGCCGCTCGTTTATGTTTTTTAATGACTTGCCAGGGATAAAGACAACCGTCTTATGCTGAGGAATATCAACCATCTCTCCGGTAGCGATTATTCTTCCCTTTCGTGGTGCCCTTTCCTTGACCTCAAAGCTGCCAAGTCCTCTTAACTCAAGCCTTCCATCCTTACACAACCCATTTCTCATAGTAGTGAGAATTAAATCTATGACAAACAAAGCATCCTTGGTCGAAAACCCTGTTTTGGAAGCAATCAGAGCACCTAATTCACTTTTATTCATTCTGTTTCCTTTCCATTTGCTACAGGTGAAGAAATAAATCCACCAGATATAACCAGTTTCAAGCCATCTTCAACGCTTATCTCCAATGGGATAACATCCTTTGCAGGAATAATAATCATAAAGCCAGAGGCAATATTTAAGGCTGTAGGCAAATAGACATTAATCATCTTTTGCCCAGTAATGGGACTAACAATCTGATTATCCTCTGCGGTAACAAAACCTACAGAAAACACACCCTTTCTTGGATATTCCACCAAGACTACCTTGGTAAAGGAGTTTTTACCTTTGGAAAAAAGAATTTCCATCAGTTGTTTTATTGCCCCATAAAAATTACTAATCAAAGGAAGCTTTACTAAAAAGGTCTCAAACCAGACAAAGATTGTCCGTCCAAAGATATTGGCTGTTAAAATGCCAATCAAGGTAATAATTATCAAAACACAAAATATGCCACAAACAATACCCAGGACATCAAACAACAGCAGCCACATCCCAGAGATCTTCATATGAAAAAGCGTCTCTAATAAAAAAAGAAATGGACTGCCAAGAAGCTTAATCAAAATCTTCATGGCTATTGTTATCAAAAAGATGGTAGCCATAACTGGCACAATAGTCAAGAATCCAGTAATAAAATATGCCTTTAATTGTGTTTTCCAGGGTATACCTTTCATAACACTACATATTACTATATTTTTCAATTTTTGTCAAGGATTTTTTGGCATGGTCTGAATATTCGATAAAGCAAAATTCAAATCACACAATCCTCATAGAATTGCC
>JASEHA010000221.1 GCA_030018795.1 bacterium | reverse complement strand
AACCTATTGTTTGCATTAGGCATTTTAGATTGTAGGCACTTGCCGATTTCAGGTTCACATTATAGCATCTTTTTTGATTTTTTGCCATAAAAAAATGATTGACTATTACAGCTATTTAGGTTACAATATCTATATTGTAACACAAGCATCTTGCTTGTGGCTTCTGGCTTCTGAATTCTGACCTTCTATGAAAAGGGGACCCATTAATGCTACCATCAACAATGCCACCCTCAACCAAATACAACACCATCCTATCCCGTATCATGAAATACATGAAATACATGAAATACATGAAATACATGAAATACATGAAATATAGCTGGATTACCCCTATGGCTATATTAGCCGGGCTTGTCATTATCTACTTTTACAGGGCTGCCCTGTTTGGCGAGGTGTTTATTACTGGTGATATGACTACCAGTGACCTTTGCAACCTGAACTTTCCAACACGAGGATTTTTGGACAGGTGCCTGCATCAGGGCATATGGCCATTATGGACAAATGATATCTACTGCGGATTCCCGGTATTTGCTGAGGGTGAGATGGGCGGGCTATATCCTCTTAGCCTGCTGCTCTTTGGTCTGCTCCCTGATTGGATTGCATATAATTATTTGATTATCCTGAATTTTATGCTTAGCGGGATATTCTTTTTTGCCTATGCAAGAACCATTGGGCTGACTGTATTCCCTGCATTTATTGGTGCGACTGCCTTTACCTTTTGCGGCTTTTTTGTTACCCATCTCAAGCATGCCAATCTTATTACTGCCTCATGCTGGCTGCCTCTCTTGTTATTATGTGTAGAAAGATTGGTAATGGATAAAAAGCTTATCTGGGCTGCTTGCGGTGGATTGGTTTTTGCCTGTCAGATCCTTGCCGGACACTTTCAGATGGCATACTATTCCATGCTTGGGGCAGGGTTTTATCTCTTGTTTCGCATTTGTTCGCAAATATATGCTTTTGTCAGGGGTGCTGCCTCATATCGTGTCCATCAAGAGTCAATGCCCAAAAAAAAGAAACGGCAGCCACAGAAACAAAAAATTCAGGCAGCAGCTCAATCCTCCAGATTTGTAAGCAGGGATGCTTGCAATACTAATGGTATCCTCAAGTATCTGCTCGGCTTTGCCTTAATTGGTATTATTGGTGTTGGAGTATCGGCTATCCAGCTTTTGCCTACCTATGAATTTACCGGGCTTGCCACCAGAGCTGGCGGACTTTCGTTTCAAGACGCTGTTGCCTGGCCATACAGGATAGAAAACCTTATTACCCTGATATTCCCTTATCACTATGGTGACCCTGCTCAAGCTACATATCAGCGGGATATTGGTGGGCAGATGACACTGTTCTGGGAAAATTGCGGGTATGTAGGGATTTTGCCCTTGTTTCTTGGGATATTTGGGTTTTGTGTTTATTGCACACGCAATAGCTTTGTCCGGCTGTTTGGACTGATGGCAGCCCTTTCTCTGCTTCTTACCCTGGGACAATACACCCCTTTATTTGAATTGCTCTGGAAATATATGCCTGGCTTGAAATTCTTCCGTTTCCCCAATCGTTTTCTTTTGTTGTTTGACCTTTCTATCCTTGTCCTGGCAGGGTTTGGGATTACATTTTTAATGGAAAGGCTTAAAACATTGAAGGCTAAATGGGTGATTCAAATGGGCATCTGCTTATTAATCATCCTTGATCTGTTTAACTTTGGCATGAGACATAACCCAACCATATCCCCCAAAACATGGTTAGCCCAACCTGAAGGGGTCACATTCTTGAAAAAAGACAAGACAATGCATCGGATATACAGCTTTGGTGGGGACGAGTCGTGGAGCATGGTTCATGCCATGTCTGGCGGCTGGAAGGGTGATCTGGGATTATATGCAGCTCATCGTGGCGTTTTGCAGCCAAATTCAAATATGGATTATGGTATTCAATCCTCTGGTGGCTATCCAGCCTTTGCACCCCAAAGGCTGTCAACCATTCATAACTTCTATCGCAGCATGGATAATATCTCACTCTACAAACACTCCCTGGATGACCCACTGGGGTTTGCAGCACCAAAGCCACAGTTTACCAAGCTTCTTGGCATACAAAATGTAAAATATATTACCACCTTCTGGGAGCTAAAAAGCCCTGATCTAATCGAGGTACATCAAACAGGGTTCAAGGGGAAGATGCCTCCATTGAGGATATATGAAAACAAGGCTGTTATTCCGCGAATATTATGCGTACCAGAGGCAGAGGTAATTATTGATGAGGCAGCTATTATCAATCGGCTGACTTCCCCTGGGTTTAACCCATGTGCTACGGTTATCCTGGAAAAAACACCGCCGACACATCTCTCACCCGCAGCATCCATAGCAAAGACTGCAGACTCTACAGCTCAATTAATATCATATCAGCCATTAAGGGTAAGCATTCAGACTAATATGGATGGAGATGGTTTTCTATTGCTGAATGATACATGGTATCCTGGCTGGAAGGCATTTGTGGATAAAAGAGAAACAGAGATTTATCGGGCAAATTTTATCTTTCGAGCCATTGCCCTGACAAAGGGCAAACACAACGTGGAATTTGTCTATAACCCAACATCGTTTAAGCTTGGCTGCTGGATAAGTATCACTTGCCTTGGATTAATGGTGTTAAGCATGGTCTGGTTTGGGATTAAGTCAGGTAAACAGGCTGTAGGCTGTTAGACTGTAGGCAGATTACAACCTACCAGTCTTTAGCCTAAACAACCCATGTTCAAGCTGGAAGCTTGAGCTACACTTCAGCATCATCCTTCTCTGACTTTTTTGAAGATATGGCTGCCTGAAATTCTTTTATCCCTTTTCCAAGCGACTTGCCCAATTCAGGCAACCTCTTGGCTCCAAAAAGCACAATCACAATTACCAGAATAAGTGTTAATTCTAATGGCCCTATGTTTGGAATCATTTGCTATTACCTCCATTTTGATTATACTCAATGTTCAACTTTTTTGCCACCATTGGCACTTTAGCAGTGAAACAGTAGTGGCGGGGTTTTTTTCGCCTTCTCGCCTTCCCGCCCTGATTGGTCGAATCGCAAGACTTGTGGTATCTCCTACCTGTCAAGCTGGGAGCTTGACCTACTTTAACAGCTTGAGTTACAGTTACATCATTTCAAGAAATCTTAAGAATGTCTCCAGTATCTTTGATTTTGTCTTCTTTTGATGCAGAACCAGATAAAATTCTTTTTTAAGATCAAAGCCTTTGACGAGCACCTTCTTAAGCAGCCCTGAGTTTAATTCATTTTGAACGGCTTGTTGGTTAACAAAGGCTATCCCATAGTTAGCCAGGACAGCCTGTTTAATTGCACCGGTTGAGCCTAATTCCATGATAACATTCATCTCAGACTCATTAATCCCCCTTTTGTTAAATTCATTGCAAATACTCATCCTTGTTCCTGAACCCTCTTCACGAACAAGGATAGGTTCTTCAAGCAATTCAGGCAAGCTAACCTCTCCTCTTGCAGCAAAGGGATGGGATGGATGAACAATCAGTATCAAACTATCTGATGTGAATTGTTTCAAGGTCAGATTATTGTGATAAATATTTGCCCCAATGATACCCATATCCAATTTATAGGATAGCATTTGTTTTATTATTGCTGATGTATCCAATATTTTCAAGGATATTTCAATCAATGGATATTTTTTCTTGAATAATCCAAGTGATTGTGGCATGGTGCTTTCACCAATCGTTACACCTGCTCCAATTGTAATCTTACCATATACCTTCTGACCACTGGATTCACATATAGCACCCTTGACACGATCTATTCGTTCCAATATCTCTTTGGCATGCTGGTATAGAATCTGACCTGCAGCTGTAAGAATGACATTCCTGTCCAATCTATCAAGGAGTTTTACATTTAACTCATTCTCCAGGGCTTTAATCTGCAGACTTACGGTCGGCTGGGATAGGTGAACTATCTGTCCTGCCCTAGAAAAGCTTTCCTGTTCAACTACAGCACAAAATGTTTTTAGTTCTCTGAATTCCATTACAGTATCCTTTTTCGAATATCAAATGTATTTTATATCAATAACAATGGTTTGTCAATAAAAATATACAGCAATAACCATAAAAAAAGGTGTTAACCAATCTTTCGATTAATTAACACCCGGAAACTAATAGGTATAGAAACTGGGAGGGGAAAACTATACACTATCAATCCCTTAACTATATCGTCAAAATCTTAGAAAACCTTTAATTTTTTTTTACAACTTTTCTCGCCCTCTTGATAGACAATTTCCTCCTGCTGGTGTATAACATTTGAATTTGTGGGCTCCCTCCTTGTCCCTGCCCCTTTAAGACCACAAGCGTAACTCACAAAAACAAATGTCATGGTGTATACCACTTTCCTTAACCAATTCGGAATCAACAAATATCAGCCTTTTTCATCATGTCTTACTCT
>JASEHA010000220.1 GCA_030018795.1 bacterium | reverse complement strand
GGATAGTTACATCACGGGGCAAGATAACTACAGAGGCAACAACAGGACCAGCCAATGGTCCCCTACCAGCCTCATCTATCCCGCCAATCATCTCATAGCCGCTCATATAAGCTATTTTTTCAATATCTGCAATGTTTTGCTGCCAAGGATAGCAATTATCATTCATCGTTCCCCTCTCCAATAAATTATGTAGCTACACTGAAGGCTATGAAAATCAGGTGCATAGACTGTAGGCTATCAGGTGCCGCAGAAAAAGAATCCTAACCTATGCAGCCTTCAACCTAAATAAATCTGTCTGACGGAAGTAGTGAAAACTACTTCCGTATTCCGCATTCCTACTTCCGCATTTTCTACCGATGTCTATCCTCTTTGATCCTGGCGGCTTTACCAGATAGCTGCCGCAGGTAATACAATCTGGATCTTCTGACCTTTCCATGTCTTTGGACATCTATCTTTTCAATAGAGGGTGAATGGAGTGGAAAAACCTTTTCCATCCCTACCCCAAAGGAGACCCTTCTTACTGTAAAGGTTTTTTGGATACCTGAACCTCTTCTGCGGATAACAATCCCGACAAAGTCCTGCAGCCTCTCCTTATTCCCTTCTGTAATCTTCAATTGCACCTTAACTGTATCCCCTGAACTAAACTGTGGGATATCCTTTTTTAACTGTCCTTCTGTTACCTTATCTATTATCTGATTCATCTTTTTTCCCTCACCATCTATTTTTTAAGCAATTTTTCCGCTTCTTTTGACATATTTAACCTTTCTAATATATCAGGACGAACAAACCCTGTCTTTTCTAATGCTTGAATCCTTCGCCACTTCTTTATCTGCTCATGGTTTCCAGAAAGAAGCACATCAGGAACCCTTAATCCCCTAAACTCTGCCGGACGGGTATAATGAGGATAATCGAGAATAGCCTCATAAAAGGAATCCTCTTTAATAGAGTCATAATTCCCAACTACACCTGGAATAAGCCTTACAATAGCATCTATCATTGCCAAGCAGGGAATCTCTCCACCAGTAGTAACATAATCCCCTATAGATACCTCCATATCAACGATTAACTCTTTTACCCTTTCATCAATCCCCTCATAGTGTCCACAGATAAAACTCAAGGTTTTTTCTTTAGATAACCCTTCAGCCATTCTGTGGTTAAACACCTGTCCCTGAGGTGTTAGAAGAATGGTCAATCCAGCATCATCCAATGTCTCATAGGCAGCAATTATTGGTTCTATTTTTAACACCATCCCTGGACCGCCGCCATATGGGGCATCATCACATGTCTGATGCTTATCTAAGGCAAAATCTCTAATATTAATAATATTAATCTCAAGTATCCCTTTTTGGATAGCTCGACAAAGGATACTCTCCTTAAAGACCCCCTTAATAATTCCTGGGAAAAGTGTAAGGATATTAATCTTCAATTTTAATCTATCAGCTCCAGGACAATCCTTTTCTTTAGCTTAGCTGCGGCTGCATTTAACACAACTCGAATGGCACCAATTGTTTTACCCTGTTTTCCAATAACGCGTCCAATATCGTCCTCAGCAACATTCACCTCTAAAACAATAGACCGTTCACTGACAACCTCAGTTACCTTAACTGCTTCGGGTTTATCTACCAAAGACTTTACAAGATATTCTGTCAACTCCTTCACCCTTACAACCTCCTCGTAATCACAGACAGGGATGTCTGTGCTACGCACAACCTATGCAGACACCTGCTTCATCTCATGGAATTTTTTCAACAACCCTTTATCTCCAAGCAAATTATAAACTGTTGAGCTAGGTTGAGCACCCTTTTTCAACCAATCCAATGTCTTTTCTTCATCAAAAGAAACAACTGTCTCCTTTGATACAGGATGATAATACCCAACCTGTTCAATTACACTAGAATCCCTTGCTGATCTCGAATCTATGACCACTATTCGATAACAAGGTTTTTTCTTTGTCCCAAATCTGGCCAATCTCATCTTTACTGCCACTTAAATTCACCACCTTTTTGTTAATTAATGAAGTCAGAATACAGGATACAGAGGTCGCAAGTAAATGATTCTATTGCAATTACTTCGCCTTCGGCGTAATGACTTCAGGCTCTATTGCCCTCGCAATAACGCTTCCAACATTCTGACTTCTTGCTTCCGACTTCTCGCTTGTATCATCTAAAAAACCCTGGCATCTGCGGCATTTTCTTAAAATTTTTGCCACCCATCTTAGTTATGTTCCCAAACATAACCTTAAGCTGATCAAACTGCTTAAGCAGTCGATTAACATCTTCAACCGTTGTCCCGCTGCCCTTAGCAATCCTTTTTCGCCGGCTGCCATTGAGTATTTCAGGCTTTCGCCGTTCCAGATTGGTCATGGAATTTATAATTGCCTCTGTACGAACTAACTGTTTTTCATCCACCTTCATAGCGTTCGGCATATTGCCAAGCCCTGGGATCATTCCCATTACCTGTTCTAATGGCCCCATTTTTTTTATCTGTTTAAGCTGAAGAAGAAAATCCTCCAGATTAAACCTTTGCGAAAGCATCTTTTTTTGAAGAGATTTAGCCTCTTCTGAATTAGAAACCTCTTCTGCCCTTTCAATGAGGGAAAGCACATCCCCCATACCAAGAATCCGCTGTGCCATTCTATCTGGATAAAATGGCTCTAATTGTTCAATATTCTCACCAACACCCATAAACTTGATGGGTTTACCGGTAACCATCTTTATGGAGAGGGCTGCCCCTCCCCTGGCATCACCATCAAGCTTGGTCAGAATAACACCGCTAATCCCTATCTCTTTCTCAAAGGTAGAGGCAATATTCACCGCTTCCTGACCGGTCATACCATCAACTATGAGCAGACATTCCTCTGGATTCAACCGCTGTTTTAATACCTTCAACTCATCCATCAGCTCGTTATCAACATGAAGCCTGCCTGCAGAATCAACAATAATGCAATCACATTTGTGTTCCTTAGCATACTCAAGAGAACCATTCAATGTCTCAATAGCTGTCTTCCCATCTATAAACACTGGAACACTTATCTTTTTCCCAAGTATCTGGAGCTGTTCTTTGGCTGCAGGCCGATATGGATCAGCTCCAACCAATAATGGATGCCGTTTCCTTTGAATCATCTTATAGGCTAATTTTGCTGATGTGGTTGTTTTTCCACACCCTTGTAGCCCAAGCATCAAGATACTCTTAACAGATTCAATCCTAACCTGCGGAATATCCCCGCCAAGCACCTCTACTAATTCATCCTTGACTATCTTTATTACATGTTGGGCAGGGTTAAGGCTTTTCAGGATTTCAACCCCAACAGCCTTTTCACTTATTTTCCCAATAAACTCTTTAGCTACCTTAAAATTAACATCTGCCTCTAAGAGAGCTACCCTTAATTCCCGCATGGTTGCAGTAACATCATCCTTGCTCAACAAACCCTTCTTACGAAGCTTATTAAATATACCTTGAATCTTTGTAGAAAAAACATCAAACATTAATTATAATAACCCTTACTAATTTACAAACATAATAATTATGTAAGTATACTTAACAATACGACTCTTGTCAAGTAAAATTTATCATAAACACAATCATATTTATAGGCAAATAAAGCTTTTGTTGATTTTATCTACAATTATGAATATGTGAGATGCAGCAAAGATGCTTTTGCATCGTGTCTCTACTGCTGGTGAGATTTGTTTAAAAGGTAGCACAGGCTTCCGCCTGTGAAATGCAGAAAGAGGCAAAATGTAAGAGCTGTTGCCTTTTAAGAATGAGAAATGATACAAAGGGGACAGATTTTTAGATGAACCTGAAATCGGCAAGTAAATGGGATGAATGTAGCCCAGGATTCTATCCTGGCTATACTTAGCTAATGATTTCGCTGCCTGAAGTTTTCCAACATAGAATGTTGGGCTACATCCGGCATTTACAGGGATAAGCATTACCAGTATTTGGGTACTTGCCGATTCCATGATGAAATTTACGGAGAAACTATGCTTTGATAAAAGAAGGTAGGCTTACAAATACAGGCAAATCTGCATCAGTCGATGTCACATCCATTCTGTTTGATATGATTTTTCTCAAATTCCTGTAGTATCTTGTTCGTTTGACATGATTTTAGTGATTGAAGGAAATTTGTAGTAATTAAAATCAAAACCACTATCCCTTCGACAACTACAGCCAGATAAAGAGAGAGCCAGTTAACCATATCTTGTTGAGTGATTATCCCATTACTTGTTGGAAAAAGCAGGGTCAAGATATAAGAAAATATCCGTTGAAGAATAGGACAAAGAACAATAACCCCTAAAATAGTCAGAAACACCTTTAATGTTTTACTCATATCATCTCTCCTCTGAAAAGTTATAGATTTAAGATGTGCTATCGTCAGACTGTGTAAAAACTCAAAATTCATGAGCAAATACCACAATATATTGATA
>JASEHA010000021.1 GCA_030018795.1 bacterium | reverse complement strand
CACTCATCTATTTTTGACTGAAAGAATCGTAGGTTAAAAAACTTGAACATCGAGTTACACAAGTCTGTGTCATAATGAGAATTATTGCCTTGCAGAAAATGTTGTTGACTTTCTAAAAAAATTAGTGTATCATATAATGTATGATGGAAGATTTAATCTTACGAGTAAATACCTTAACTGAAGCACTGCCGTATATCAAGAAATTTCATGGAAAAACCCTTGTCGTAAAATATGGCGGGGCAGCACAAATGCTTGAGTCATTGAAGCATTTGTTTGCCAAGGATATTGTTTTGTTAAGGTATGTAGGCATGAAACCGGTTGTGGTTCATGGCGGCGGACCTGAGATTACCCGCATTATGGAAAAAATGGGTAAGTCTTCAGAATTTATTGGCGGTAAGCGGGTGACAGATGATGAGACCATGGATATTGTCGAGATGGTTCTTAGCGGAAAGATAAACAAGGAGATTGTTGCCTTGATTAATCACCATGGCGGGCAGGCTGTTGGCTTGAGCGGTACAGATGGAATGATGATAGAGGCAAAAAAACTTCATGAAGACATGGGATTGGTAGGAGAGGTTCAGGCTATAAACCCGCAGGTAATTAATACCTTGGACGAGGCAGGATTTATTCCGGTGATTGCCCCGGTTGGTATCGGAGAGGATAATAAGAAGTATAATATTAATGCCGATACAGCAGCTGCAGCCATTGCTGTTGCCTTGAAGGCAGATAAGTTTATATTTCTTACAGATACACCAGGGATATTAAGAAACCCTGAGGATGCTGATTCCCTGATATCGACTATACATGTTGATGAGATTGATGGTCTTATCAAGGATGGCGTGGTAAGTGGCGGGATGATTCCTAAGCTGATTGCATCCAAAGAGGCGGTGATAGCAGGTGTCTCTAAGGTCCATATCATTGATGGACGGCTGCCACATGCTCTTCTCCTGGAGCTTTTTACAGATGCAGGCATTGGTACAGAGGTGGTGGCATGAAGGCAAAGGATAGTAGAGACGCGATTAATCGCGTCTCTACAATGCAGATAATAGAAGACTACAAACGATATGTTGTCTCTACCTATAACCGTATTCCTGTTGTTATGGTAAAGGGGCAGGGATGCCGGGTTTGGGATCTGGATGGCAGGGAGTATCTTGACCTTGTTGCTGGGGTAGCGGTTAATTCCTTAGGACATGCTCATCCATGTGTAATAGATGCCTTAAATAGACAGTCAATAGAGCTGATCCATACATCTAACCTCTATTACACCATCCCTCAGTTGGAATTAGCAAAAAGGATCTCAGATACCTCCTTTGGCGGCAAGGCGTTCTTTGCCAATAGCGGGGCAGAGGCGAATGAGGCAGCGATAAAATTGGCCAGAAGGTTTGGAAATGCAAGTGGTGGAAGGTATGAAATCATTACCATGACTAACTCCTTTCATGGCAGAACCATGGCTACATTAAGTGCAACCGGTCAGGAAAAGATACAAAATGGTTTTGACCCATTGGTTCCGGGTTTCAGGCATGTTGAGTTTAATAACCTATCAGCTGTGGAAGAGGCAATCAATGAGAATACCTGTGCTGTTCTGGTAGAACCCATACAGGGTGAGGGCGGGGTAAACATTCCAGCAGATGATTATCTTCAGGGGTTAAGGAGACTTTGTGATAAACATCGCCTCTTGCTTATGCTTGATGAGGTGCAAACAGGCATTGCCAGATGCGGGCTAATGTTTGCTTATCAACACTATAATATTGTCCCAGACATTATGACCTTAGCCAAAGGGCTTGGCGGGGGACTGCCGATTGGGGCTACAGTCGTTACTTTTGAAATGGCAGACATGCTCCCACCTGGAAGCCATGCCTCAACCTTTGGGGCAACACCGCTTGTCTGCTCAGCAGCCATAGCGGTGATTGATTATATCCTTGAACAGAACATCTGTGGTCATGTAAAACAAATGGGAGAATATTTTATTACCAGGCTTCAGGAACTATCTAAAAAATACCCGGCAGTTATTCAGGGTGTCAGGGGTAAGGGATTGATGATTGGTATGGCTCTGAAGATAAATGGAGCAGGAATAGTAAATGAATGCTTGGCAAACGGTTTGTTGATTAATTGCACTGCTGGCGATGTGCTAAGGTTTTTGCCGCCATTGATTATTACTCGGGAAGAGATAGATATGGCTGTGGAAATACTTGATAGAATAATTGAGAGTTTTGCAAATTCAGGACTTCTGAACTCTGATAGCCATGTCTGTGGAAATACTTGATACTCGATGTTCAAGTTTTTACTGGTGACCAAGCGAGAAAGGCGAGAAGGCGAGAAGGCGAGAAAAAGTGGGATTCGATGAAAAAATGGTTGCGACAGTTAGGAAGGGCAACAGAACACCAGTTAACTGGTGATTGGTGCACTGGTGACTGGCGTTAGTGAGAAACTGAGACTTTGGGATTCGATGAAAAACGATTGTAACGTCTTTCATGTCTCTTATTGTGTACTACTTGATGCGTTCAATTCGTAATGGGAGAGGGTAAGACATGATGAAAAAGGCTGATACTTGTTGATTCCGAATTGTTTGAGAAAAGTAGTAGGAGGAAATTGTCGAGCAAGGAGGCAACGAGGCGAAAAGGCGAAAAATAGGATTCGATGAAAAATGATTGCAACGCCTCTTGTTTTTCGTCCCTACAGCTAATAATACAAAAATATTGATTGACAAAAGAGAGGTTAATGGTTATACTATATTTGTTAGATTAAGGCGAGAGAAAGGAAGCACAGTGCACCAGTAAAGAATTTGACTGATACTCTGGTGACTGATGACTGGTGCACTGGTGCACTGGGATGCCTGTGCTACCAATAAGCAGGAGCAATTTATAGATGAAATTTGATAAAAGTTTCTTTATTGCCAAATTTAAGGAAGAAACAGATGAGCGGCTTCAGAGGTTAGACCGTAACTTTGTAACACTTGAGACAAATCCTGATGATGAGAATGTAATTGCTGAAATATTCAGGGATGCCCATACACTTAAGGGTTCAGCCAAGATGGTTGGTCTGTTTGAGATCAATCAGATAGGTCATAAGATGGAGGATGTGCTTGGTAAGGTAAAGGAAAAGCAGATCCCATTTACCACTGAACTTTCAAATGTCCTTTTTGAGTGTCTGGATAACATTAAGGTTCTCCTTGATGCTGAGATCAAGGGACAAAAGGCAAATATATCACTTGATGGATTGTTGTCCAGACTTGAGGATGCAGAAACAGGCAAGCTGAAGAAAGGCGAGAAAGGCGAAAAAAAGGATGTTCCATCTGCTGGCTTGCCATCGATTAACCCGCCAGATGAAAAAATCACAGACACAATACCTGAACCAGAAAAAACAATGTTTGAGCTGCCAATCAAGATTCAGGATTCTAAACCAGAAATAGTGCCAGAATTTACATCAGCACCTATCCAGGAGGAAGAAGAATCTCCACAAGAAGGGCGAGAAGGGCGAGAAGGGCGAGAAAGGCGAGAAAAAATTCAGGTTGAGGAAACTATTCGAGTTGCGATTAGCAAACTGGATGCCTTATTAAACCTTACCTCAGAGATGGTTATTAATAAAATCCGTTTCAATCACCTTCTGGAGATATTAAAAGAGTTAAAAAACCTGACTGTAACACAATTATTTTTCCTTGATCAGGCAAAGGAAAGAATGGCTTCTCTTAATGGGAGAGCATTCCCTGAATTTGCTCAGATTGATAAATTGGGCCAGCAGATCAGAGAGAGGGCAAATGAGCTTTTTAAGGAATATTCAGGAAGTACATCACGGCTTAGTACGGTTGTCAGCGATCTTGACCATGTGGTTATGGATGTTAGAATGCTTCCTGTTTCTACAGTATTTGATACCTTTCCAAGATTGGTGCGGGATATATCAATGGAGGCAAATAAAGAGGTAAGCCTTGAGATTCGCGGCGGTGATACAGGATTGGATAAGATGATATTAGAGGAGATAAAGGATCCTCTGCTACATTTGATTAGAAACTGCATTGATCATGGACTTGAGCTGCCGCAAGATAGGATAGATGCCGGCAAGATGCGAGCAGGGAAAATAATCCTCTCTGCTGCTCATGAGGCAGGAAGGATTGTTATCCGTATCGAAGACGATGGCAGAGGCATTGACGCAAATAAGGTGAAACAATCGGCTCTTTATAAAAAGGTGATAACTCCGCAAGAAGCAGAAAAGCTTTCAGATAAAGAGGCACTCTATCTGATATTTTTGCCGGGCTTTAGTACTAAGGAGATAATCACTGATGTCTCTGGTCGTGGTGTTGGATTGGATGTGGTGAAGAAGAATATCGAAAAGATGAAGGGCACGGTTACTGTTCAGTCTGATGTTGGCAGGGGAACCGTGTTTACTATGATGCTGCCACTAACCTTAGCTACTATCCATGCCATGATTATCAGGGTAGGCTCTGAAATATTTGCTATTCCAACAATAACCATAGAGGAAACAGTCAGGGTAGAGCTTCATGATATAAAGACTGTCGTGGATAAGGATGTTATCATTGTTAATGGCAAGCATATCCCAGTGGTTCGATTGGCTTCAGTGCTTGATTTGAAATCAGTGGGAACAAAAAAGACAATTAATGAGAAGCTGCCTATAATCATACTTAATGTGGATGAGATACGGATAGGATTTTTGGTGGATGAGTTGATAAGTGAGGAAGAGGTGGTTATAAAGAACCTTGGTGATTATCTCAAGGGTATCCCCAATACTGCTGGGGCAACCATACTTGGTGAGGGTGAGGTGGTTATCATCCTTAATGTCTCGGAAATGATAAAATTGGCTAAAAGTGTGAAGGAAACCCATCTATTAGAAGATATTAAGGATGAACAGCATCCAACCTATTCTATCCTTGTGGTTGATGATGCCTCTGTTTTAAGGGAATTGGAGAAGAGTATGCTTGAAACAGCTGGATATGCAGTTGATCTGGCTGTTGATGGTGTAGATGGTTTTGAAAAGGCAAAGAAGAAGCAATATGATCTGGTTGTTACAGATGTTGAAATGCCAAGGATGGATGGGTTTTCGTTAACTGAAAGGCTAAGGGAAGACGCTTATTACAAGGATATACCTGTAGTTATTGTGACTGCCAGGGAAAAGGAAGAGGATAAGAGAAGAGGGATTGATGTTGGGGCAGATGCCTATATTGTCAAGACCTCGTTTGATCAATCGAAACTGTTGGATACAGTAGAACAGCTGATTGGATGAGAGAATTCGCTTGTCCGTGTCCGTTTAGCGTGTTTGTAGAAAATATGGACAAAATACGGACACGGTAAACGATTAAGAGGTGGAAGGATGATACGTGTTCTGGTTGTTGATGATTCTCTGGTTGTCCGGGAGATCATTACCAAGATATTAAGAAGTGACCCTGAGATAGAGATAGTTGGCACAGCCAGAAATGGGGTTGAGGCAATTGATCTGGCTGCAAGGTTAAAACCGTCAATTATTACTATGGATATTAATATGCCTATCAAGAATGGGCTGGAGGCTATTGAAGAGATCATGGCTTATACCCCAACACCTATCCTGGTGATTAGCAGTCTGGTGAATAAGGAAGTGGGGTTTGCCTTTAAGGCAATGGAGATTGGTGCCTTAGATGTTTTTGAGAAGCCAACTATGGGGGTCTGGGAGGGACAGGCAAAGCTTGAACGTGAGTTAAAGGCAAAGGTAAAGCTATTATCAAAGATAAAGGTTGTCACCCACCTTTCTGGCAAACGAAGGGAACAAAGGATAGAGACAGCTCCTCTGGCAGAAGATATTTCAACAGAAAAATTGTCAGCACCAAAGATCCCTCGCAGCGAGTTTCCTGCATATGTCTTGCCGCAAATATCACCTGAGGGTTTAAGAAAAACAGATGCCTTTGAAATAGTAGCAATTGGGGCATCTACTGGTGGTCCAAAGGCATTACAGCAGGTTTTATCCCCAATACCAAAGGATTTCCCCCTGCCTATAGTTCTTGTCCAGCATATTGCAGACGGGTTTATTGATGGGTTAGTTGACTGGCTGGAGGCAGAATGCGCGCTTAAGATAAAATTGGGAACAGATAGAGAGTTGTTGCAGGGTGGCGTTATCTATGTTGCCCCTTGCAGGTTTAATATGCGGGTAGATGGATATAAACAAATAAGACTTGATGATTCACCGCCAATTGGCGGGCATAAACCAGCAGTTACAGCCCTTCTCTCATCAGTAGCTGATGTTTATGAAAATAGGGCAATAGGTGTCATTCTTACTGGTATGGGCGGAGATGGAGCAGATGGACTGAAAAAGATGAGGGATAAAGGGGCAGCAACCATTGCCCAGGATAAGAATACTTCTACCATCTTTGGAATGCCTAAGGTAGCTATAGATATGGGGGCAGCTCAAAAGGTATTGCCAGTGGATATAATCCCGTTTGAGATTATGAGGATGGTTAAGGGTTAGAACGTGATGAATGGTGAATAGTAATCGGTGATCAGGCAGCATACTATACTCAATAAGGGCATAATTTGTGATTGGACAACAAGTGGAGTAAGAATTAGGTTATCGGTAACCGGTTATCGGTAAAATCAGTCCTACCGATTACCTGATTACCGATTACCAACACTACCTTCATTTTCTTACACTTCGTTAAAGAATCACAGATTATGATCGACTAAAGTATAATCACTGATTACCTCATTACTGATCATCATTCACCACTTACGGATCAATAAGAGGCTTGTGATAAATGGTACAAAAGATATTGATTGCTGATGATAGTCCAACAATCGTTGAGATGTTAAAATTTGCTCTTTCCAGTGAAGGATATGAGGTCGTAACCGCCTGCGATGGGATTGATGCGATTGAAATGGTGTATAAGGAGGCTCCGGACCTTATATTGCTGGATATTCTTATGCCTAAGATGAATGGGTATCAGGTTTGCCGTTTGATAAAGGGCGATAAGGATACGGCATCTATTCCAGTAATTATGCTTACCGGACAGGACCAGCCAAAGGATAAGTTCTGGGGGCTTGAAACTGGGGCAGATGATTTTATTGTTAAGGATTTTGAGTCAATGGCTTTGTTTGAGTCCATTGAAAGGATTCTTAAAGAGCAGAAAAATGTTTCATCAGATAAGAGGTTGAATAAGAAAGAGACGGTTAGCTTTGACAGTATCCTTTCCAGGGTAAATGAGCTGCTGGATAAAAGGCTGTTCCAGACAACACTAATGAATCTTGTCAACCATATTGCTCAAACAGAGGATAAGTGTGATGATATTATTAGGGAAATCCTTCATGTTTTGACCCGTGTGGTAAATTATCATGCAGGCATGATTTTATTAAAGGAAAATGATGAATCAAGCCGTCTAACGGTTTATATAAATCAATTTGTAAATGATGCATACTTACATACCATGATTGAGAAAATCAAGCAGGATGCTATGCAATATCTTGGATATTCTATAGATAAAACAAACATTCACATAACAACCTTTAATCAGGCGACTAATATCCCTTCAAAGGATACCACTCCTCCGCATAAACACAAGACATATATATCATTACCGCTTATGGCTCATAAGGATGTAATTGGGGTTATCGGCTTGAGCAGTCCGGATGATAATATGTTTAGTGGAGAGGTGATTGATACCCTGAATGTGGTTGTTAATGAGTCATCGATTGTAATCAATAATGTCATGCTTCATGAAGAGATCAAACGCATGGCAATCACAGATGGGTTGACCAAGTGTTATAATCATCGGCATTTTCAAGAGATAATTGCCAATGAGTTTAACCGTTGCAAGCGGTATAATTCTCTTTTTGCTTTAATCCTGATTGATATTGACCATTTTAAGAGCGTAAATGATGTTTATGGACACAGGATGGGTGATTCGGTTCTGCGAGAGGTATCTGCCTGCCTGAAGAAAAGCATACGAGATGTTGATTTTGCGGCAAGGTATGGTGGTGAGGAGTTTGCCTTGATATTCCCAGCTACAAATCTAATCGGTGCTCATCAAACAGCTGAACGGATAAGGCAGTCAATAGAAAATATGGCTTTTTCAGAACTTCCCCCAGAACGGCAGATTACCATCAGCCTTGGGGTAAGCAGCTATCCAGAAATATTAGCCCAAACCCAGTATGAGTTGATTGATCGTACTGATCAGGCGTTGTATCGAGCAAAGCATAGTGGAAGAAATAAGGTGGAAGTGGCGGTGTAAAAAATGAAAAAAGTGCACCAGTCACCAGGATACCAGTGCACCGTGAGAAACTGATATTTGATGAAAAAAAGGATTGCGACCGACTGGTGTCTGGTGCACTGGGTAGGTGGGAAACTGATTGCAACGTCTTTCATGTCTCTTATTGTGTACTACTTGATGCGTTCAATTCGTAATGTGGAGGATTGAGTGAAACTTCGTTTCACTCATCTATTTTTGACTATCGTAGGTTAAAAAAACTTGAACATCGAGTTTAAAAAAGTTACAGGAGGAGGTGATTAAGAATGAAGGCTAAAATTTCCTGGTTAGTAGTAGTTACTTTTGCGGTAGCAGGGTTTATGTTAGGTTGTGCTCCTAAGGAAAAGGCAGGAGAGCATAATAAGCAGGAGTATACGGCAGAAGAGCATGAAGGGCATGGCCATAAAGCAGGAGAGCATGATGAGTAGGAGCATTGAACAGAAAATCCGACAGAATAGGACAGAATAGGACAGAATAGTTAGATTACAACTTACAGGTCTTACGAGCATGTTTAGTTGTCTTGGTAATGCAGGATGGGTGGAACCCATCAGTAGCTTTGATGGGTTCCACTGCATTCTAAGATAACAACTCTAATATCAGCGTTGACATTCAAGGAGGTTGGTAAATGATACAGCGGTTATTTCTTGCATCAGTTCTGGTTATCACTATTTCCATCTGCTATTCCCATGCAGATGCGGCTGATTTAAAGCCGGCTAAGCGAATTACTCTTGAGGATGCATTAGAGAGAGTCCTGAAGGTTAATCCTGAGCTAAAATCATATATGCTTGCGGTTAAAAGTAAAAATGCCTTGATTCTCCAGGCTGGACTCTTACCAAATCCGGAACTGGAAATGGAAGCCGAAAATTTAGGTCAGGATACAATCAGTCTTGGATTGAACCAGTTGATTGAGCGTGGCAATAAGCGTTCTTACAGAATAGGGATTTCTGAGAAGGATCGAGATATAGCCGAGCGGGAGTATGAAATTAAGCGAAGGGATATCATTGCTGAGGTAAATTCAAGATTCTTAGATGCACTGGAGTATCAACGAAAATTAGAACTTATAGATAAAACTATTGCATTAGTCGAAAGTATTCTTGTCTCTGTTCAGGTGCGGGTAAAAGCGGGTGCCAGTATGGCGGTAGAGAAAACACGTGCCCAAATTGACTTATCACTTTCTAAGCTCGAAAAAGTTAGAATTTCCCAGAGCCTTTTTGCAAAAAAAAGTGCTTTAGCAGCAATGTGGGGTGGCAATGGGCAGGATTTTGACGATATAGAAGAAGAGCTTAATGTTAACTTTACTATCCATGAATTATCCACCCTTCTGGGCTATTTATCAAACAATTGTGTAATGATACAATGCTGCTCGGCTAAATTAGCCAAGCGGAAAATAGAAGTCGAAGCAGCAAAAGCAGAAAGGATACCGGACATTACCATGGGAGTCGGATATATATGGGATAATGCAAACAATGATAATATTGTGGCTATTCGCCTTTCTATAGATTTGCCCACATCTAATAAAAATCAGGGCAATATCCAGGAGGCAGAGCTAAATGTAGATATAGCTGAGGAGGAAAAGAAAAGCACCCAAATCAACCTTCAAGCACAATTAATTGAGCTGTATACTCAATTAAAGGGATTTTATCATGAAGCCAACGTGCTTGAAAAAGAGGCACTTCCTTATGCAGAGTCTGCTTTTAATGAAATCGAACGATTGTACAGCATGGGAAAGATCAGCTACTTAGACCTGTTAGATGCCCGGAAAACCTTGATTGAGATGCAGGCCTCTTTAATTGAAAGCCATGTTTCGCTATTAAAAACAAAGACTGCAATTGAAAGGTTGATTGGTACAGCCTTTGAAAATATAAACCCAACAGGAGGAATGTAATATGGGAAATATAATTAAAAATCCGGTGATTAAGCTGATATTAATGGTTTCGGTTGCTCTTTTCTATTCTGGCTGTGGAGAGTCAAAGACAGAAAAGGATATTCACTCTTCTGAGAAGCATGAAGAACATCTTGATCATGGGGATTCTGATGGCCGTGATGAAGAGAATCGCGAAACCCATGTAGAGCTTTCGGATGAAGCCATAAGATTAACCGGAATTAAAATTGAGCAGGTAAAAATGGGACACATTAGTAAAATAATAGAGCTGGCAGGTGAGGTTAGCTTTAATGAAGACAGGGTGTCCCACGTTGTCCCCAGATTTCCGGGTATTGCCAGAGAGGTACATAAGAGACTTGGGGATTATGTTAATAGGGATGATGTCCTTGCAAGCATAGAAAGTAATGAAAGCCTGTCTGAATATGAAATAAGGTCTTCAATTTGCGGAACAGTGGTAGAAAAGCATGTCTCTATCGGCGAATTTATTCCTGAGGGAACCAGTATCTATATGATAGCAGACCTTTCTAATGTATGGGTAAATCTGACAGTTTATACTAAGGATGCACAAAATATACGCATTGGACAGAAGGTGAATATTGAAGCTATAGGAGGCAATCTAACCGCTCAAGGACATATATCATATATCAGCCCCAGTTACAATAATCAAACAAGAAGCTTCATTGTCAGGGTTGTGCTTCCTAACCCTAACAGCCAATGGCGGCCGGGAACATTTGTCAAGGGCTTAATATCTGTTGGTGCATCTAAAGAAGTTCCTGTTGTTTCAACTGGGGCAGTTCAGATGATTGATCAAAAATCAAAGGTGTTTATCCCTAAAAGCCAGAATGAATTCTTGCCTGTAGATGTTGAGTTAGGGGAGAGCAATGAGAAATTGGTGCATCTAAAAGCAGGATTAAAGGTTGGGGATAGGTATGTAGCTGCAGGTGCCTTTGAACTTAAAGCTAAAATGGTTACCAGTGCTCTGGGTGGCCATGCCGGGCATGGGCATTAAAATTGTTTGTAATAACCCGCTACCAGTCGAGGTGGATGTTCCACTCCCAGTGGATGTTCCACTCCCACCTGTTTAGCGGGTGAATTCAACTTTATAAATACGGTTACTTGCGAACAACTAAAGACTTATGCAAAATGGATAATTTGTAAAACAAACAGATGGTAGCCGCAACCTTTAGGTTGCGTAATGCGTTGCAGATTAAGGATGTTATGATTCGCAGGCTAAAGCCTGCGGCTACCAATTTCGCATTTTGCAGAAGTCTACGAACAACTAAAATAAGGAGATACTGACATGATTAACAAACTAATTCAGACCTCGCTTAGAGAGCGATGGCTTATAATTATCGGAATTATTGGAGTTATCTGCTTTGGGGTATATCAATACAATCGGCTGCCTGTTGATGCCTTTCCTGATATATCTCCCATAATGGTGCCGGTCTTTGCTGAGGCACATGGTATGGCTCCAGAAGAGATAGAGCGATTGATTACCTTTCCTATTGAGTCTGCCATGAACGGGCTTCCGGGTGTTACTCAAATCAAGTCTACCTCTGCCTTTGGTATGGCTGTTATTTATATTTATTTCAAGGATAATGTTGACGTCTATTTTGCCAGGCAGATTGTGGCAGAGAGGCTGGCCGGTGCCATGGCAGATTTGCCTGATATGCATGAGCCCCCAACACTCGGCCCTATATCAACCGGGCTGGGGCAGATATTTATGTATTACCTTACCCTTGATAAAGGGGTAGATACAGGGGGCAAGGATGCCACCACCTACCTTCGTGAAATTAACGACTGGGTGGTGAAGTTCCAATTACAAACAGTATCAGGTGTAACAGATATTCTTTCAATGGGCGGACATGTTCTTCAGTATCAAATCCGGATTAACCCATATGCCTTAACTAAACATAATATCAGCATAAAAGAGGTTGTTGACGCTGTAAGGGAGAATAATCAAAATGCAGGCGGGCAATTTCTAATTATCGGCAGTGAAGAGTCTCTGGTACGCGGCATTGGACTGGTTAAGGGGTTGGAAGATATTCGAAATATTCAGGTAAAAGTGGTAGCCGGCACCCCTGTAAGGATTAGCGATATTGCAGAGGTGGATTATGGCAATGAAATACGCCGTGGTGTTGTTACCCGCAATGGTAGCGAAGAGTTGGTATCCGGTATTGTGTTGCAGTTGTTTGGCGAAAACACATCTAAGGTAATAAAGAGGCTGTATGAAAAAGTCCCTGAGGTTCAGGCTTCTTTGCCCAGGGGTGTAAAACTGATTCCTTACTATGAGCAGGCAGAGCTGGTTAAAGAAGCCACTGGCACGGTAAAAAAGGCGCTTTTAGAGGGAGCAATTCTGGTTCTCTTTGTGCTTATACTCTTTCTGGGCAATCTGCGAAGTGCTTTTATTGTGGCTCTATCGTTGCCTCTCTGTGCTCTGATCTCAGTCATCTTCATGGGCATTAGCGGGCTGTCGGCCAATCTCATGTCTCTTGGGGGTATTGCCATAGCTATTGGCATGATTGTTGATGGGGCTATTGTAATGGTGGAAAACATCCATCGTCATTTATCAGACCCTGAAAATACTGGACGCAGCAAGATCGAGGTAATTTTTGAGGCTGCCAGTGAGGTGGGAAGGCCTATTGTGTTTGCCATTTCTATTATTGTAATTATTTTCCTGCCTATTTTTACCCTCCATGGGGTGGAAGGAAAGATGTTTTCTCCCATGGCATTTACCATTTCTTTTGCCCTTATTGGCTCAATTGTAGCTGCAATTGTTGTCGCACCGGCTCTTTGTATGTTCCTTCTTGGGGCAGACAGCAGGAAGGAGTTTATATTCTTAACAAAACTCAAATCTATCTATCGTCCCCTGCTGATGTTAGCCATTCGCAGGAAAAAAATAACCATGGGGATTGCCATTACAGCTTTTCTGAGCAGCCTCCTCCTTATACCGCATCTTGGCACGGAATTTGTACCCACCATGGAGGAAGGCTCAATCCTGCTTGGTGTGACCATGGCACCTTCTATCTCTCTGGAAAAAGCCACAGAGACCATTATGAAGCTGGAAAAGAAGATCATGGAGTTCACGGAGGTGAAACAGACCATTTCCCGTATTGGACGGCCAGAGACTGGAAGCCATCCTCATCCGGTTAATTCTGCTGAGATTCATATAGAGCTTAAATCCCAGGATGAATGGTCGTCTCACAGGAATAAAGCAGCCCTAATCATGTCCCTGAATCAGGTGCTTTCTTCCTATCCTGGTGTACAGTTGAATTTTACGCAGCCCATACAAAATGCCTTTGATGAATTATTGTCCGGTGTCAAGACACAGTTGGCTATAAAACTGTTTGGTGAAGACATAAACATTCTCGGAGATAAGGCCGAAGAGATTCGTAATGCTATTGACGATATTCCCGGCCTGGTGGATTTATCGGTGGAGCAGAGTTTTGGCCAGCCGCAGGTGCAGATTATTGCAGTTCGATCTGCCTGTGCCAGGTATGGTGTAAATGTTTCTGATTTACTGGAAATCGTCGAGCTGGCCATAGGCGGGGAGATGATAGATCAAATATACCTTGGTACCCGTAGGTTTGGCATCCATGTGCGTTATCAAGAGGCTTACCGGGCAGATATACAGGCTATAAAAAATCTGCTGGTTCACAATAAAGATGGAGCGATGATTCCCCTATCCCAGATAGCAGAGGTGAAACAGGTTCTTGGGCCAATCCAGATTAACCGGGAGAAAAACCAGCGGCGATGGATAATTCAGGCTAATGTCCGGGGTCGGGATATGGGAAGTGTGGTAGCAGATATTCAAAAACAAATACGAGAAAAGATAAAATTCCCGCCGGGCTATTATATAGAATATGGCGGGCAATTTGAGAATCAACAACGGGCAATGGCCAGGCTTGGCATTATAGTTCCTATGGCCATCCTGATGATATTCTTTATGCTCTTTTTAACCTTTAACTCCATACGAAATGCCCTTCTGATAATTCTTAATGTGCCTCTGGCACTTATCGGTGGTATTTTTGGATTGTTTATTACCGGAGAATATTTATCCGTGCCTGCATCTATCGGATTTATTGCCTTATTCGGTATAGCTGTCCAGAATGGTGTGGTGCTTGTTGCTTATATTAAACAACTCAGGCAGAAGGGCATGGAACTCCAGGAGGCATTAGTTCAGGGGGGACTATTACGACTGCGTCCTGTTTTAATGACTGCATTATCCCCAATTTTAGGGCTGGTGCCACTTTTGTTTTCAACCGGTATTGGTTCGGAAGTGCAGAGGCCATTGGCGGTTGTAGTTGTCTTTGGCTTAATTTCGTCAACTTTTCTAACACTATTCTTAATACCAGCCATATATAGTTGGTTTGAAGATAAGAGAGACTTACAATAAGGAGGGTAAAATGAAAGAGATTAAAGCTTATATCAAGTCCAATATGTTATCTGAGGTAATAAAAGAACTGCACAAGATAGAACGGCTTACAGGCGTAAGTGTAACGGATATGAAAGGCTTTGGCAGGGAAAAAGGAGAGGGTGCTTCGGTAAGGATTGTTGACAATATGATCAGTTATGTTCCTCATGTAAATCTCGAAATTATTTGCCATAATGATCTGGTAGAGACGGTTATTACGGCAATTCAAAAAGGGGCTCATACCGGACTTTCTGGGGATGGAAAAATCTATATCTTGCCGGTTGAAGATGCCCTGCGCATTAGTTCAGGCGAAAGAGGCGAAGAGGCGGTGTGATTTTAATTGTTGAGCAGAGCGGGGGGCAGAGCACAGAACACAGACAGCAGTGTGGGAACAGGTGTGCTCTGAAGTATGGGATACCTGAGTGGTTAGAAGCCACCTTTGCGAGCCTAATCCTTGTAGAGAAATTTGTAATTATGCGGATACAAAGGAGCAATATTCGAGAAAGACTTCCCCAACTACAGCTTTGGTTTCAGATCTAAGATCTGAAAAGCAAATTCCTATCACGTCAGACTGTGTAAAAACTCAAAATTCATGAGTCAACACCACAATATATTGATATAATATAGTAAGCTTGCCTACCACTTTATATTGTATGGTAAGCCTTGAGAAATTGAGTTTTTACACAGTCTGACGCTCTCCTGCCCTTACTATACGACAATTGATGGTTGACACGACACTAATGACTAACTGTTTTTTGTAACCCAATTTCCTATGCATTGCATAGCTGCATAATCTGTAAGATCAAGGTGCAGTGGTGTAATGGAAATCATATCTTCTGATATGGCATGAACATCTGTTCCCTTTTCCTGAGAATCAATAATGCCTTTGCTTCCTATCCAGTAGTATATCTTGCCTCTGGGATCAACCCGTTTAAGCAGCTCTTCCCTATAGGCTCGTTTTCCCTGTCTGGTGATAACCATTCCATTTATCCTTTCTGAAGGAAGGTTTGGGACATTAACATTCAGGAATGTGCCCTCAGGCAGCCCATATTTTTCTATCAGGTGAGCTATCTTAACTGCAACCATACCTGCAGATTCAAGATACAGGTTGTTACTGCCATTTATAGAGACGGCAAACGAAGGAATGCCTAAAAGGGTGCCTTCCATGGCAGCAGCAACTGTACCAGAATAGGTAACATCATCTCCAAGATTTGGGGCAGGGTTTATCCCGGATACAATCATATCCGGCTTTATAGATAGAAGTCCCATAACACCTATATTTACACAATCAGCAGGAGTGCCATCAATAACAAACGAATTCTCACCAATTTCCTCTACCCTCACTGGATGGGTCAATGTCAAGGAATGACCTGTAGCACTGCGTTCCCTGTCAGGGGCAATCACCATTACATTGGCAATACTTGAAAGGGCAGCCTTGAGAGCAGAGATCCCCTGGGAATGAATACCATCATCGTTTGTAATAAGAATGTTCAAGTTTTTGCTTCTCCTGTATAAAATTAGGCTGAAGATGGATAGGCTGAAGACTGTTAGGCAGGAAGAGAGTACAACCTTCCTGCCTAACAGTCTATTCCAACTTTCTAATATTATAATACAAAATCTCAGGTTGGTCAAGGAAATTTTTGCTTACAAAAAATACTTGACAAAAAAATTAATATGATATATACTCGATGTTCAAGTTTTTACTGGTGACCAAGCAAGGAGGCGAGAGGGCGAGAA
>JASEHA010000219.1 GCA_030018795.1 bacterium | reverse complement strand
CTTGCTGGCGGGCTTAATCCAGAGAATGTGGCTGAGGCAATTGTGCAAGTAAAACCATATGGGGTTGATGTTAGCAGTGGAGTGGAATGTTTGCCCGGGAAAAAGGATAGGGCAAGAATGATAGAGTTTGTCCGCAGGGTAAGGGCAACGGAAAGCTGAGAATAAATAGGTCATATCTACGATGAACATTAACACAGTAACGATTATTGGGGTTGGTTTGATTGGCGGGTCACTTGCTATTGGACTAAAAGAGTGGTGTGGTGTTAAACGGATAATTGGTGTTGGCAGAAGTCAGGCATCACTTGAGCAAATGGGTAGAATTGTTGATAGCCATGGCAGGAGGGTGATAGATGAGGTAAACACTGATGCTGTTTATGGGGTCAGGGATGCGGAGATGGTTATCCTGGCCTTGCCTGTATCCTCAATCATGGAGACAGCTAAGGTGATTGTTGGTAACTTGAAAGCAGGGTGTATTGTTGCAGATGTTGGCAGTACTAAGTCTGAAATTGTTTGTACATTGACCAGGTTGATTCAGCAGAATGGTGGATCATTTGTTGGGACACACCCCTTAGCTGGCTCTCATAACAGGGGACCATTGTCCGCTGACAGGGGATTGTTCCAGGGTGCTGTATGTGTGGTTACACCTTTGCTTGAAGAAACAGATGAGAGTGCCTGTGAGATAGTAAAGGATATGTGGGCTAATGTTGGGGCAAGGGTTATAGAGATGCCGCCACAGGTGCATGACATGATTGTTGCTGCAACAAGCCATCTTCCCCATATAATTGCCTCTGTATTGGCAGATGTTGCCAGGGGTGAAGGAGAGAGGATAATTCCGCTTATTGCCTCTGGGTTTTTGGATACAACCAGGGTTGCTCAGGGTGATGCAAGGATGTGGAAGGATATCTGCCTGACAAATCAGGAGAGTATTGTGGAGATGCTTGAAAGATTCAGGTGTG
Source organism: bacterium (assembly GCA_030018795.1). Classification (GTDB taxonomy): domain Bacteria; phylum UBA9089; class CG2-30-40-21; order CG2-30-40-21; family CG2-30-40-21; genus CG2-30-40-21. Next base: position 3,486 of record JASEHA010000219.1, on the reverse strand, counting down.
TTCTGGATGAGTGGGAACAGGCTATAAGGGATGGTGATTGGGACAGGCTTGAGGGGATGTTTGAGGCTGCTCGGGAGTGGAGAATAGGTCTTGTATGACCTATAGGACTTATAGGACATATGGTGGTGAACAATGATTACATTAAATTTTGCTAAGATGGATGGATTGGTGCCTGCTGTTGTGCAGGATTATAAGACAGATGAGGTATTGATGCTTGCCTTTATCAATGAAGAGGCCTGGCAGAAAACATTGGATACTGGCAAGGCACACTATTATACCCGTACCAGACAGAAGATATGGCTCAAGGGTGAGACATCTGGCCATTTTCAGCTAATCAAAGAGATACTGGTTGACTGTGATGAGGATACGGTTGTGTTTAAGGTAGAACAGATTGGCGGGGCAGCCTGCCATACAGGGCATAACTCCTGCTTTTATCGCAAGGTGGAAGGGGATGAACTGGTGGTATTTAAGGAAATGATATTTGACCCGCAGCAGGTGTATGGGAAGTAGAGAACAGGTATGCCTATTCCCTGCTTAAATTGGAGGAAATAATTGATGTTGGTTTCTCTGCTTAGCTTTATTCTTGGGCTTATTTTTTGCTTTTGTTTCGTTCCTCTGGCTAAATACATTGGACTTAAGTTGAATATAATGGATATCCCAAACCACCGCAAGGTTCATGCTGACCCAACCCCATGCAGTGGTGGGATAGCCATATATCTGGCTTTTTTCCTTAGTCTGATAGTGATGCTGTTATTCACAAATATATGTGAACCCATAAAGAATATTGGCAGTCTGTTTATTTGCAGTACCATTTTGCTCGGGCTGGGTATATACGATGATAAGTGGATATTGAAGCCTGTTGTCAAGCTGATGTGGCAGATTGTTGTGGTGTTTATTGCTATTTCTCTTGGGTTAAGGATCGATACACATGGATCGTTTCAGCTGGGATTGCTGACTATACCTATTAATCTTCTCTGGTTTCTTGTGTTTATAAATGCTGTCAATCTGATTGATGGTATAGATGGTCTGGCATGTGGTATTATATATATTATCTCACTGGCCATGTTTGGTATTGCCCTATTCTTTAATGATCTGCCTTTAAGTATTCTAACCGGGTGTTTATCTGGAGTAACATTAGCCTTTCTTTATTTTAATTTTCATCAGAAAAAGATATTCCTGGGTGATAATGGGAGTATGCTTCTGGGTTTTTTGATTGCAAGCATTCCTGTTTTGAATGTATCTGTGCAAAAGGATATCACGATAAACATGCTTTATATGACCATTGTCGGTGCTGGTGTGCCAATCTATGATATATCAACAACTATTGTCAGGCGATTAAAGGCAAAACAATCAATATTTAAGGCAGATAACAAGCATATTCATCACAGGCTTATGGCTACAGGGTTTAGTCAGCATCAGGTGATAGGGATTTTATATGCAGTAACTGTAATCTTGCTCGGAGCAGGTATCATTGGTAATTGGTTGGTCATTAGTGGAAAAATTTCTAACCTTGAGTCCATTTGCGAGCAGATAACAGAACAGGCACAGGCAAGTACTAAAGAGACATCACTGGTAACAGGTAGTTGCGAGCAGAAATAAACTGTGCCTGTGGGGAGCCGTGTTCGTTGAAAAAGCCTGTATCGTGTCTGTGGTGTCTGTGACAGTTACTGAATATGACTTAAAGCTTTTGTCATCTACTGCCGATAAGAATAATAAGGTTTGAATGTTTGAAAATTGGTTAAAAATAAATAAAAAATGTTGTATTTGCATAAAAAAATGCTTGACATAGTAAATATTATGTGTTACTATATATTCGATTAATATTTAGTTACTGCTTACCAATGACTTGCAAATACAAAAGCAGAAGGAGGGGGAGGAATTTTTTTGTTTGTTGTGCATTGAAGGTCATTGGTGGGGTTAGTATAGGTATTGCTTAGTGAACAACATTGTTGTTCATAGCAGATGAATGGGTTCTGCAATTTATAGAAAAAGAGGCAGATTCAACGCAAGAGGAATATGCAGCAGATTACACAGCTTTTTTGCAGCACAAACAAAAGCAGACAACCCAGAAGAATTTTCAAATTATAAGGAGGGCAAAGAATGCGAAAGATATTTTTGTCATGTTTGATGGTAGGTATTATGGCTATGCCGGCATTGGCTGGATTGAATTATCCAGACATTGATGTCAAAGGGGACTTGAGCTTAAAGTCGATTACAGCAGATGATTATGATAATAATAGTAAGATATCTGACAAAGAGGATTATGTCCAGATGACTGCAAAATTATTATTGTCTGCTGACCTGACAGAAAATGTGGGCTTAAAGGCAACGCTGCGTAATGTAAGCAAACAGGGAGCAGGCAACAATGGTAATCTCGATGCTGTGCTTTCACAGACTGAGGTGTATCAGGTAAATCTTGATGTCAAGGATATCGCAGGTAAGGTTGATGCTGTTATTGGACGGCAAAACATAGGCGAGAAGAAGAACGCATTGGTCTATCAGTCCTCGACTGCCGATGCAATCAAGCTGTCTACAAAGTGTGGACCAGTAGATGTTACCTATGTTTCTGCAAATGGACCAGCAAAGTGTGATACTCTCAATGCCATTATGCTTGGCGGGAAGATTGGTCCAGTAAATGCAGGATTGGCAAGATATACAGCACAGTCAAGTAGTGCGAGTGCTGATGAAGTCCTTGATCTTATCGTATCTGGCAAGATTCCAGTAGGATGCGGCATAGATGCCTCACTTGAATATGCTAAGCAGTCTGGTGGAAAGGTTGGAACTGTTGAAAAGGATGCAACTGCTATGCTGATAAAGCTCGGCTGTGGCGGATGTGATCTGGGTGTAGGTAAGGTCACCTGCGGGTTGACATACTTGAATACATCAGGGGATGAGTCTGGTTCGGCCAATAGAGATGAGGCATACAGTGGTATTAATCCATCCTTGAAGCTGACTGAGATTGTAAGCGATAAAGCTGCTGGACAAAAGAACGATGATTTGGGATATAACACTTCAATAGCTAATCGTAATGCCATTGTCCTTAATATCGGTCTTGCTCCGGCTGCGGTTGATGGGTTGAACCTTGGGCTGGCATATGGGAAATACGAGACAAATGAGAAGGTCAATAATGAAACCGAGTATGCCACAGAGATCAACCTTACTGCTAATTATAAGGCTTCAGATGCAGTCTCTCTGAGCTTGCTCTTAGCACAGATGGATCCTGGCAAAGTCATAATTTCTGGTACAGATAAGGCTATCAAGATTCAGGCTGGTATGAAGATTGGATTCTAATTGGTAAGGCAAAGATTACCTGTATTGTTGTAGCGTAAAAAGTAGCGTAAAAAGCCTCTGGATGGGATTGGTTCTCATCCAGGGGCTTTTGTTTTTAGTTTCACCACGAAGACACAGAGGCACGGAGAAAAAAGGAATATTATACTTAACAGGGGCATAATTTGTGATTTTAGTTGTTCATACTCGATGTTCAAG
>JASEHA010000218.1 GCA_030018795.1 bacterium | reverse complement strand
TGATATAAAAGAACTTAATTTTTAGATGTGGTGAAAAACAACGGCTAATCGGCTGTTTGAAAGCCTCCCTTCGCGAACTTGGGTTAGGTCTATCCACCTATCCTTTCATTGCCCACAGCAATACAAATAATCACAAGCAAGGATGCTTGTGTTACTTCTTTCACAGATTATACTTCTTCAACTTCCAGTAAAGGGATGACCGTCCGATACCCAATGCCTCAGCTGTTTTTTGCTTATTGCCATTATTTAAGGCAAGCACCTTTTTGATAGCCTCTTTTTCCATATCATAGAGGGATGTTTCATCAGAAAAGGCTAACCATGATGGTGAATTCAATTGTTCATCTGGTTCAGAAACCGCCATATCAGGCAGAATAGCAGCTATCTCCTCAAGGGTAATAAAATCATTTTTTGCCTTTACCGCAGTCTGATAGATAATATTCTTAAACTCTCTCACATTCCCGGGCCAATCATAATTCTGTAATCGTTTAAGACCACTACTTGTTATATGACTAATATTTCTATTGAATTGAGAATTTACCTGACAAAGAAAATATTCAGCTAAGGCAGGGATGTCATCCTTTCGCTCTTTTAAGGATGGAAGGTGTATCTGAAACAGAGAGAGCCGATAATAAAGGTCTTCGCGAAATGTTTTATCATTAATTGCCTGTAGCAAGTTCTTATTTGTAGCAGCAACTATTCTGACATCAATCTTAATTGATTTTTCACTTCCAACCCGCATAATCACGTTATCCTCTAAAACTCGCAATAATTTAGCCTGCAGAAACATTTCCATATCCCCAATCTCATCAAGCAGGATTGTTCCCCCTTGAGCCAGCTCCATCCTTCCCTTTCTTGCCTTATGAGCTGAGGTAAAAGCCCCTTTCTCATGTCCAAACAATTCACTTTCTGCCAATTCATGAGGGATTGCAGCACAGTTAATGGATACAAAAGCCCCTTTATTTCTGGGACTGTAATTATGGATAGCTTTAGACACAAGTTCCTTTCCTGTCCCTGTTTCTCCCTGAACAAGAATAGGAACATCTACATTTGATGCCAATTCTATAGCCTGATAAACCTCACGCATTCGATGAGAATCTCCAATCATTCCATAAAATTCCTGCATTCTATTCCATTCCCCCTTATTATATTGTTTAGTTTAACACAAGATACGTGTATTGTCAATACCTTTTCCTGGTAAAAAAATCCTTGACAAAATAGCTGTTAAGATGTTAAAATATAATAAAATGAGTTTCTTGCGAAGAGACCAAAGAGACACAAAAAGTAATTAATTTTAGGCAGGGGGGATTTTATCGTAAATGTATACTCGACAAAGAATCGCATTGTTAGCCATTGGATTGTGTGTTTTTATCGGATGTGGAGAAAAGAAGCAATCGTTTATCAGAAAGGCAAACCCTAATTTTAAGGGAATAGTACAACGATTTGAAGATCAGGGATTTTCTATAAAACTCTATTCTGAATATAAAAAGGTAGCAGCCAAAAAAGATGCTTATTGTTTTATCCCTGAGAATGAGATGCAGAAAAAATTTCCCAATAATTTAGCCATCCTTTTTTGGGGTAGGGATGCAGGATTATATAAAAATTATAAGACTGCTTTCTCTAAACCACAAAATTTTCAAGATGTAGAACTATTGATTAATTTAGAGGAATTAGGGCTAAGAGGCAAGCTTATTAAGGCATATAAGATGGACAAACAAGGCTTTGATTTAGCCTGTGTATTATGGACAAAAGAGCAGAAATTTCTTAAAAAATATAACAGATTGAGATTAGAACTGTTTCCAAAGAATAAAAAATATCAGATTACTGTGGTTATGAAGGGTAAGGAAGAGGATATGAATAAATTGCTTGATATGGCTGAAAGCATTGAAACATTTCCGATAAAAGAAAAATCAGTTGAAACGCATGTGCATGATAACACTTGCCAACATGAGGATTAAGTTTGCCGGGAACAGACATGCCTGTTCCCGGCTACACAGGAGAGATATACTGTAATGTCTGACATGATTAGTCTTGAAAATGTAACCGCAAAATATGGCAAAACAATAGTACTAAAGAATATCTCGCTTTCTATACTTCAGGGAGAATATGTTGGCATTATTGGCCCAAATGGTTCAGGCAAGACAACCATGCTCAGGTTAATACTTGGATTGATAAAGCCTTCTACTGGTAATATCATGGTATTTGGCAAGAGACTATCTCGTTTTCATACAACACACCGTAAAAGGATTGGTTACCTTTCCCAGATTCAACAGATAGACAGCAATTTCCCTATAACAGTAAAAGATGTAGTTATGTTTGGCAGATGCCCAAGGATTGGTTTTTTCAGGGGATCATCTCGTAAGGATAGGGAAATAGTTGTTCAATGTTTAGAAGAGGTCAAGATGCTCGAATACCTTAACACCCCATTTGGTCATCTTTCATCTGGCCAGCAACAACGGGTCATGATTGCCCGAGTATTGGCTCAAGAGGCAGAGATACTCTTTCTTGATGAGCCTACAACTGGTATTGATATCCCTACCCAGACCAAAATTATGGATATAATTGATGGACTTCATGCTAAAGGTATGACCATAATACATATATGCCATGAGCTGCATCTTTTCAGCCAATCTCTGCAAAAGATTATTTGTCTAAAACAATCCCTGTATAAAATGGGTAATGTTTCTGATGTGTTAAGACCAGAGGTATTGAGCGGCTTGTATGATACCAATATATACAGCTCACACTCTAACCCTTATGATACGCACTGACTTGCAAGGATTTAGAGTATTCCATCATTTCTGAGGCAGCATCAAAGATGTCTAATGGTCTCTTAAATAACTGTTTTTCACCATTAACAGCCACACCAATAGACAGTGTGAGGATAGGGTTAGCATTTAATCCTCTACCTCTATCATGAATAAGGCTATGTTCCCTACCCTCATCAGCAGCAGGATGATACAATCCATGTATCTTTTCATCAAACAAAGAGATAATCTCATGGCAAGCTGCATCTACCATCTTTGGCTCAAGAAGCACCACAAAATCATCCCCGCCATTATGTCCAATAAACCCTGTTTCCACACTTGTTTCAAGGATTTGTGCTACCAGCTTGATAACATTATCCCCCTGCAGAAAGCCATAAAAATCATTAAATGACTTAAGCCTATTAACATCAATACACATTAAAGCAAATGGTTTTTCTCTATTGGCTAATCTCTTTTTAATCTCAGCATCTATCATTGTTCTTACCGGAAGACCTGTTAATGGATTTAACAACCTTGTCCGGTCAAATCTCTTCAAATGGGCATTGATGTGAGCCAGTAAAGAGGACAATTCAAAGGGTTTGTTTATAAAATCTACAGCACCGTTTTCAAAGGCAATAACCTCTTCAGAGATATCCCGAACAGTCAGCACCAGAATAGGAACACCTGATGTTCTTGGATCCATGCTTAATCGTTTACAAATCTCATATCCATTCATATCTGGCAGCATAATATCAAGAATAACCATATCAGGCAGGACATAGTATGCCTTTCGCAACGCCTCTGAGCCGTGTGAGGCAATAATAACCTCAAAGTTTTCCTGCTCCAATCTAATCCTGATTATATCACAGATAAATGGGTCATCATCAACAACAAGTATCTTTTTTCTTGGGATAATAGGAAAACTTTTACCTATCTCGTCAATCCCATTCAAGCCTTTTTCTTGAAGCATGGTCATAAAAACATTGGTTATATCCCCATCAAATTCAGTCCCCTTCCCTTTCTCTAATTCACTTATTGCTTTAGTTATAGTCAAGGCATTCCGATATGGTCTGTTATCTATCATGGCTCCAAAGGCATCTATGATTTTTATGATGGATGCTTCCATAGGGATTTCATTGTTTCGAAGACCATCCGGGTATCCATTCCCCTTTGGGCACTCATGATGGGAGCGGACAGCACAAAGTATATCCCATGAAAATCCAAGAGGCATCAGGATTCGTTCCCCAAGAAGTGGATGTTTTCTTATTATCTTTAATTCCTCAGGAGAAAGGCTGCCCACCTTTAACAACAAATCAGCATCTAACCCAAGCTTCCCTATATCATGCAAAAGGGCTGCTAAGGAAACAGTCTCCTGCTGAATCTCATTTAGTCCCAGTTGAGAGGCAAGAAATTCAGCATATCCAGCCTTTCGCTGTGCATGTCCCTCTTGATAGGCATCATTATTATCAATTATAGTTGCTAAAAATGAACAATTTTCCTTGATCTTGTTTTTTAACAAAGGGTCATATCCACCACTAATAGCAGCTTGATTTACCAGAACAGAAAGGTCTTTCATGTAAGTAATTAGATTATTTTCTGTTTGCATCCTTTAACCCCTTCCCTTTTCCTAAACTTATTATATTATATACCACAATATTTGTATTTTGTCAACTATAAAATGTGAAACCCTGAATATTCGATAAAGCCAACTGTCTCATAATGCCTCATGTAAAAAGAGCAT
>JASEHA010000217.1 GCA_030018795.1 bacterium | reverse complement strand
ATCCTACAATTATATCATCTCTATGCGACACTGAAGGGTTGACATGACACTACTACCTTATGAGAATTGCTGGGGATGAAGATGTAGGTGAGCACCTTTCTGCAGTGCATACTTTAATTGGCAAGGATTGTGCTGCCTTCATTTATTAGCGGATGTCATTCATCTATCTACCTGTTTTGCCACTACATTCTCAGGATCAAGCTTTTTTATGGCTTCACATTCTTTTTTTGCTTCAATCTGCCTGCCCAACCTTAAATAGGCATCAACCAATTTTTCACGAAGCAGCACACTTCTAATACCTGAGTCTATTCTCAGTAATTCTTTGTAGGCAGCTATTGCCTCTTCAATCTTCCCCTGTTCAATATAGGTGCGATGCAGGTTGTTTACAGCGACAGAATAGCTGACATCAGCACGAAGTGCTTCTTTGAATTCTTTTATTGCTTTTGGATAGTCCTTCATCTCCATGTAAACCAATCCCAGACAATTATGCGGGTCAGGGTTGAGCGGATCAACCTTGATTGCCTGTTGGTATGGGGACAGGCTTTGAGAGAGAGAAGCCTCATTGATCTTGCTTAGAAGGTAATAGGATGCACCAATGATACAATGTCCCACAGCATCATATGGGTTGAATTTTGTCAGGGTTTGGGCTTGTTTGATTGATGTTTCCAGGATTTCTTTTTGTGGTGAAACTTGAGCCTTGTTGATATAAAATGCTGATAGCTCTCGCATGTACTGGATCTCATGCGGGTTATATTTTACTGCCCGTTCAAAACGATAGATAGCCTGCTGTTCCATTTCCATGTTCCCCTGCAAGAGCGTGCCCTGTTCATAGTTAAAATCGGCAATACAGGGACGGATAACCAGATATATCCAGAACGCTATCCCACCGGCAATAGCAGCTATCATAATGAGTATCTTTGTCAGCCCATCATTCAGCCAGTTCAGTTTTATTGTCTGCATCTTATCTGTGGTGGATGAAACCATTAGCCCAAGCATTACCCAGAAGGCACAGGAGTCAGCAATGCCTGTGGGACTGAATTGATTCTGAATAAAATGGGCAATCATGCCGCCACCTATGGCACAAAGGTAAAGCCTTTGATCAGGAAAGGCTCGGTATGCCTTTATCCAGATGATACAGAGAAAAACAAGCAGGTAAAGGTAAGAAAATATCCCTGCCAATCCAGAGGATACAGCAATATCCAGCAATTCATTGTGGGCAGATGCAGCTACTGCATAGGCACCCTCTGCCCTGGCTGATTCAATGGATTTATATTGAGGGTAAACAATACCAAGGGTATCAAGCCCTGTGCCAAGGATAGGGTTTGCCCTGACAATATTGGACACACTCTTCCAGATAAAAAATCTGGCTGGCCCGGTTTGCTGTCCCTCAATTCTTTCTTGCTTTTCCTGCTTTTCCTGAGATTGTTTGGGTTGTGCTGCTTTTGTTGACAGCTCGATTACAGCCTGCTTGAATCTCAAGAACATGGATGTCTCTGGGTTGAGGTTAAACCCAATAGTAATGATAAATATAATTCCAGCTACAACCAGCACCTCTTTTTTGAGAAAAGCCCTCCAGAATAAGCCACAAATAAGCACCAGCCCGCCAAATAATCCAAGATAAGATGCCCTGGTCTGAGATGTGCAAAAGCCAAGATACATGAGGATAAGGAAGACAGGGTAGATGTATTTGAGATTTGTAAGGGGTGTTGATGGGGATGCTGCTGCTATCTTTTGTGTCCCTTTTATCTTCTTTGGGACAGGTTGAGTTGTGGGCTTGTTAGTAAGTGAAAGCAGATACAGACAAAACCCGGCAATAAGCCCAAAGGAAAGATAATTACCCAGTCCAATCGGATTGCCAAAGGTAGAAGGGCACCTTCCGGCATTAAACAACTCCCATTTTACCGGGTCAAGCCCAAGCCTCTGGATAACGCCATATGCCCCGGCAGCAACACAGGAAAGGGTGATGGCATTTAATATCCAGGGGATCTTTGCCTTATCGATAAAATTGATGGTAATAAAAAATAGCAACAAATAGCTGATCAAGGATAAAAGCCCTTCATGATGCCCATAAAAGCCCAGAAAACTGACCCAGGGGTTGACAGAGCATATGGTTGCCGCTATATTAACTGCTATATAAACAAGCACTATCCAGCATAATGGACTCCACCTGAACTGTATCTGCCCGCTAAATACTATCATCGCTATCCAGCACCAGAGGATGATGATGAGCAGGGTATGAAAACAGGCAAACTTCTGGATGTCAAGGCTGTTCATGTTCAACCCAAAGAAGAGTGGCACAATGAAGATGAGAAGGGATAATAATAAAGCAATTGCTTTGTTGAAATAGTCATACGGTTTGTCGATTTGTTTTTTTATTGCCATAGTTTTTTCCTTTTATTCACCACAGAGACACAGAAGCACAGAGACACAGAAGCACAGAAGCACACGAAGTACAGAGGCACAGAGATATAACTGAAGTATCAGACTATTCATAAAATACTCCTATTCCCCCTCAGTGTCTCCGTGTCTCTGTGGTGAATTTCTGTTCATACCCCCTGATTAGTCATCTCCTTTAGTCTCTCTACCTTCTCCATAGCCGCACCTGAGTCAATGGATTGAGCAGATAGCTTTATAGCCTCAGTTATATCATCAGTAACACCGGCTGCTTGAAGGACAAAGGCTGCATTCAGGAGGACGATGTCTCTTCTTGCCTGCTGTTCCTTTCCTGAGAGCACATCCAGAGCAAGTTTGACATTTTCATCTGGACTGCCGCCGCGAATCTCTTCCAGAGTCCCTTTTTTAAGCCCAAAGTATTCAGGAAAGATAAAGTATGTACTTATTTTTTTGTTCTTTAACTCGGTTATCTTTGTTTTACCTGATATGGATATCTCATCCAATCCCTCTTCACCATGGACAACAAAGGCATGAATAGTTCCCAGATTTTTAAGAACATTTGCTATGGGTTCGGTCAGGTCTGGATCATAGACACCGATTAATTGAAACTTTGCTCTGGCCGGATTGGTCAGGGGACCCAAGATATTAAAGATAGTCCGGATACCTATCTCCCGCCTTGGTCCGATAGCGTGTTTCATAGCTGGATGGAGCATTGGGGCAAAAAGGAAGCCAATCCCTATCTCCTCAATACATCTTTCTATCATCTCTATAGAAGCCTCAATATTTATCCCTAATCCCATCAAGAGGTCAGCACTGCCGCACTTTGATGATACCGAGCGATTGCCATGCTTGGCTACCTTTACCCCGCATCCTGCCGCAACAAAGGCAGATATGGTTGATATATTAAAGGTATGCAGACCATCGCCGCCAGTCCCGCAGGTATCAACCACATCACCACTGGTGTGTATCTTGGTTGCCTTTTGCCTCATTACTGTTACTGCACCAGTAATCTCTTCTACAGTTTCTCCCTTCATCCGTAGTCCAGTAATAAAGCTTCCAATCTGAGCCTGAGTAGCAGCTCCGCTCATTATCTCATCCATGACATCAACCATCTCATTTATAGATAAATTATTACCCTTAACAATTTTTTCAATAGCCTCTTTAATCATGATAACCCCCTTATAAAGTTGCGCAGCAGCTTTTTACCTACCTCAGTCAGGATAGATTCAGGATGAAACTGGACACCCTCAACGTCATATTCCTTATGCCTTACCCCCATTATCTCCCCATCATCTGTCCAGGCAGTTATAGAAAGGCACTCAGGCAGGGTGTCTCTATCAATGACCAATGAATGGTATCTTGTTGCCACGAATGGATTTTCAATCCCAGCATAGATTTTTTGACCATCATGGTAGATAAGGGATGTTTTACCGTGCATCAGTTGTTTTGCCTGGACAATCTTCCCGCCAAAGGCATAGCCTATGCTTTGATGTCCAAGGCATACACCCAGGATAGGGAGCTTGCCAGCAAACTCTTTAATCACATCAACAGATATTCCTGCCTCTTTTGGGGTACGTGGCCCGGGTGAGATAATGATAGCCTTTAATGGCGGAGATGCTGCACCCTGCATATCCCTAATCTCATCAATCGAAATCTTATCGTTTCGCCTGACAATTAATGACTGGGGTGCTGCTTGTGGCAGTGAGTCGCTCTCTGCCAGAGAGGCACTCTTCGCAGGGGCAATATTTCCTCCTTCAAGTGCCAGAGGAGCTTCCTCCGCCAGAGGAGCTTCCTCCCCAATCTCACCAAGGTATTGTACCAGATTGTAGGTAAAAGAGTCATAATTATCGATTAATAATAGCATTCCATATCTCCTTCCAGCTTGATAGGTAAGAGGCACCACACTCGGGGTATTGCGTCTCCTATCGTTTACACCGCAAGCAGAATGCTTGCATTACATACAGAAGCATAATGTTTACTACTCCCATTGATTTTCTTGAGTTTAACCGATACTTGATACCTGAATGTTTATCCTGAAATCGGCAAGTAAATGGGATGAATGTAGCCCATGATTCTATCCTGGCTATACTTAGTCTGAAGTTTTTCA
>JASEHA010000216.1 GCA_030018795.1 bacterium | reverse complement strand
GTTTTATCATGAGTATCATAGGGCAGGTAAGTGATTTAGTAGAATCAGCCATTAAAAGAGCTGCCGGGGTAAAAGACTCTGGTAATTGGATTCCTGGTCATGGTGGACTATTAGATGTGTTTGACAGCACAATCCTTACAGCACCATTTTTGTATTATTGGATGTTGTGGCAGATTAGGCAGATAGGCTGAAGGCTGCAGACTATTAGGCAGAAGAGAATTCAAACCTAATAGCCTTCACCTATTTTAACAGCCTTTTAGTCTAAAAATTCCGGAGAATTTAATGAAAAGAATTGCCATCCTTGGTTCAACAGGCTCTATTGGTGTAAATTGCCTTCAGGTAATACAAAAACATCCTCAAAGGTTCAAGGTTAGGGCATTGGCAGCTGGCAGGAATGTCCATCTATTAGCCGAACAGGTGATTGAGTTTAAGCCTGAGGCAGTATCTGTCAGGGATGCAGATGCTGCTGCTCAGCTTGAAGAATTACTTAAGGGATATAATGTTGAGATATTAATCGGAGAACAAGGACATATCAGGATAGCAAGTATGGCAGATGTTGACCTGCTTGTTTCAGCCATGGTTGGGGTTGCAGGGCTTGCTCCAACCATTGCGGCAATCAAATGCGGTCGGGATATTGCCCTGGCAAACAAAGAGACATTGGTTGCTGCCGGCAGTGTTATGATGGATTTGGCAAAAGAGCATGGGGTGAAAATCCTGCCCATAGACAGCGAGCATAGTGCTATATTTCAATGTATTCACGGCAGGGATAAGGCTGAGATAAGGAGAATTATTCTTACAGCCTCAGGCGGGCCATTTTGCCACAGAAAGGATCTTGAATCCATAACCCCTGCTGATGCCCTCAAACATCCTACGTGGAGCATGGGGGCAAAGATAACCATTGATTCAGCAACCTTGATGAATAAAGGGCTGGAGGTTATTGAGGCACATCATCTCTTTGGGATACCAGCAGAAGATATTCAGGTAGTTGTTCATCCCCAATCCATTATCCATTCCATGGTTGAGTTGATTGATGGAGGGCTGATAGCCCAGCTCTCTGTGCCTGACATGAAGGCACCCATTGCCTATTGCCTGTCATATCCAGAACGGCTTGATGGGGTAATTGAAAGGCTGAATCTGACAGCAATAGGGAGTTTAAGCTTTGAGAATCCCGATACTGATAGATTTCCATGCTTGCAGCTTGCCTATGATGCCGTCAAAATAGGCGGGACAATGCCGGCTGTTCTGAATGCGGCAAATGAGGTGGCTGTAAGTGGATTTTTAGCACAAAGGATTGGTTTTATGGATATTCCGAGGGTAATAAAGCATGTCATGGAGAGCCATAACCCTATTCCTTATCCAGCGATAGAGGATATATTCGCTGCTACTGAGTGGGGGAAGGATGCGGCTCACTCTATTAGTTCATGACAATTAAAATTAGATAAGGCAGGGTGTGAGATGTTGTCCATCATGCCTCTATCTGAACGCTTCTTACAGCCTCAAGAGGGCTACAATAAAAAAAGGATGTGAATCATGGATATTAATACTGTTCTTCTGTATGTAATTGCACCATTAATTGCCTTTAGTGTGGTCATCTTTATACACGAGCTGGGACACTTTCTGGCTGCCAAGAAGATGGGGGTAAGGGTAGAAAAGTTTTCTATAGGCTTTGGGCCAGAGTTGATTGGGTTTACCAGAAATGAGACCAGGTATTGCATCTCTGCCCTGCCTGTACTCGGAGGATATGTTCAGATGGCTGGTGATACCCCGGATAAGCTAACGGGTGAGCCATGGGAATTTTATTCAGCCTCTAAAAAGAAAAGGGCACTTATCATCATTGCCGGTCCATTTGCCAACTTTATATCTGCTATCTTTATCTATGCCATAGGCTTTATGATTGGTATTGGTGTCCCTGAATTACCCTCAGATATTGGGAAAATATCGACAGAAGGCATTGCCTATGAGACAGGCATAAGGTTTAAGGATAAGATAGTTCAGGTAGATTCCAAGCCTGTAAAAACATGGGATGATGTTCAAGGGGTTTTAGTTAAGAAAAAACCAAAAGAGTTTATGCAACTGACTGTTCTTCGGGATGGAGAGAAGGATAGTAAAAAAACATTCCAGTTTAAGCTCCCGATTCCTGAAAAGCAGCCTGTTGACGTTTCTATGCTTGGGCTTAAGCCATATATCAGCCCTGAGATTGCTGATCTGGTCAAGGGCTATCCTGCGGAAAAGGCAGGGTTAAAGGCAGGCGATATTATTCTTTCTATAAACAATAAGCAGATTGATGAATGGGAAGATGTCACTAAGGTTGTATATGATAGTATAAACAAGGCTCTTGTTTTTTCTATCCTTCGCCAGAATAAAAAGATACAGGTATCAGTCATCCCGGTAGAAGGGAAAATGGCAGAAGGCAAGAAGATTGTCATAAGAGGACAGATTGGGATAAAACCAGTTGTTGGTAAAATACATATCCAGAGATTGGCTCCTGTAGAGGCATTGACCGAAGGATTCTTGAGAACCGTTGTCGGTACACCTCAATATATTATTCTGGTTATTCAGGGTTTTGTTGACAAATGTATCTCTGTTAATGACCTTTCTGGTCCGGTAGGTATATTCCACATGGCTGGCGAGCAAAGCAAGTCAGGGTTGGGTAATTTGCTGCTCTTCATAGGTTTCTTGAGTGTAAACCTCTGGTTTTTTAACCTGCTCCCGCTTCCAGTGCTTGATGGCGGACACATAGTTCTTCTCCTTATTGAAAAGCTTACCAGTAAAAAGATTGCCTGGAAGGTTCAGGAGACAGCAAATGTTGTCGGTATAATCCTTCTCATAACACTTCTTCTGATGGTAACCTACCATGATATCCTAAGATGTCTTGGGTTATCGTTGGGATAAGTCACAAACAAGTACACCAGCCACCAGCCACCAGAGCACCAGTAAAGAATTTAACTACTGTACTGGTGCCCTAGTGCTCTGGTGCTCTGGTAATCGGATGGTGAAATTATGGTTTCGATCTATGTGCTTTGTCTCGTGGTTCTATCTGTTGCTATCCTCGAATGGCTTTTATTGCAACAGAATCACAAACAGTCTCTGTCCGAAAAATCTATTGAGCATAATCGATTGGTAGATGAACTGAAAGAAAATCAGGAAAGGATGATTGGCTATCAAAAAGAAGAGGCTGAAAAGGCTATCGTAAGCCTTAAGACAGGCTATGAAAGCCTGCTCAAGATGAAGCAGGAGGAAACAGATAAGGCTGCTGGCGAGCTAAAATCAATCATAGAAAAAC
Organism: bacterium; assembly: GCA_030018795.1. Lineage (GTDB taxonomy): Bacteria > UBA9089 > CG2-30-40-21 > CG2-30-40-21 > CG2-30-40-21 > CG2-30-40-21. The sequence goes on along the minus strand of JASEHA010000216.1, from coordinate 1,285 downwards.
TGAATCAAGATGTCAGAAATACCTCTGCCTCTGCTGAAAGCTATCGTCTGAGTGCTACTGAACAAATAACTCATTTGACTCAAAAAAATGCTGAATTGGAAACTCGTTTAAGTGAGCAGCTTCATAAATATCAAGAGCAGATTGAGCTTTTGAATCAGGCAAAGGAACAGATGAAGCAGGAGTTTGAGAATCTGGCACAGAAGATTTTTGAAGAAAAGGGCAAAACCTTTGCCGAGCAAAACAAATCTAACCTTGACCTGATATTAAATCCATTTCGTCAGCAGATCACTGATTTTAAGCAAAAGGTAGAAGAGGTCTATACCAATGAAGGCAAGGAACGCTTTAGCCTGACCGAACAGATCAAAAAAATGCACGAAGCCTATGAATCGCTGAGCAATGAGGCAAATAATCTGGTGAGGGCACTAAAGGCAGACACAAAAACTCAAGGCGATTGGGGCGAGATAAATCTCAGACGGATACTGGAATTTACAGGCTTAAAAGAAGGGCTGCACTATTTTGTTCAACCAAGTTATCAAACCGAAGATGGCGAAGCCTTTCGTCCTGATATTGTGGTCAATCTGCCTGACATGCGTCAAATTATCATTGATTCCAAGGTTTCGTTGACCGGCTATGAAAGGTATTTCAATTCCACTGACGAGGCAGAAAAAGAACAGGGCATCAAAGATCATTTGAAGTCTGTTCGCAAACATATTCAGGAGCTGTCTGATAAAAAATACGAAAATCTTCGCGGCATCAATACCCTGGATTTTGTGTTGATGTTCATCCCTGTGGAAGCAGCATATTTTGTTGCCTTGAATAATGATTCAGAGATTTACAAAACAGCTTCAATGAAAAAAGTTCTGCTGGTCTGTCCCTCAACCTTACTGATTACCTTGCAGTTAGTAAACAGCCTATGGAGGATTGATGCCCAGAGTAAAAATGTAATCAAAATAGCTGAGCAAGGGGCTAAGCTGTATGATAAATTTGTAGGCTTTGTAGAAAACTTTACGGAGATAAAATCCAATCTGGACAGGACACTCAAATCCTATGAAAATGCACATGGACAATTGGTTGACGGCAGTGGCAACCTGATCTCTCAAGCCCAAAAGCTGGTAGAGCTGGGCGTCAAATCTAAAAAGCAATTATCGAACAAGATGCTGCTGGAAGCACAAGCGACAAATACGGATTGGGAAAGTGAAGGGTAAAAACTAATTATACTCGATGTTCAAATTTTTTAACCTACGATTCTTTCAGTCAAAAATAGATGAGTGAAACGAAGTTTCAC
>JASEHA010000215.1 GCA_030018795.1 bacterium | reverse complement strand
ATATTCATCTGTGAAATCTGTGTAATCTGTGGATTAAATCTTGATTGCACAGATTTCAATCTTTATTGTGGTGCTTGCTCTTCCTCTGCCGGCAGCATACTGCCCTCAGAAAGATATGTTGAGACAGTCAGGGTAACTGTTCCGCCTCTGGACACCTTTTTACCAGCAAGAGGAGATTGATTGATAACCATATTCTGATCCACTGTCTCAGCCACTTCTTCCTTTATCTCAAGGTTTAATCCCATCTCATCCAGCAGCTTTTTGGCTTCATTGATAGATGTATTTACAAGGTCAGGCATGTAAAAGACCGGAGAATTGGAGCCACTGCTGACAACTAAGCTTATACTTGTATTTTTTGGCAGCTTTGTTCCAGACACTGGGGTGTGAGAGATGATGTGGTTTGGCGGAATGATTGAAGAATTTGCATAGATGATAGACTTTATCTGCACCCCGCAATAATTTTCAGAATTCAGACGACAAAGATTTTCTTTAACCTCTGAAAGGGCAAGCTCACAAAAATTTGGAACAACGATCATGCTTCGGCCAGAGCTTAAGGTTACCTCTATCCTTCTCTTTGGTTTTACCTCTGTGCCAGGCAAAGGGTTTTGAGCAATAACATAATCCTTTGGAAGTGTATCGTGTGGACGATAAACCTCTTTTATCCCAAGCCGTTTCCTGCTTAATATCCCAATAGCTGAAACCCTGTCCTTATTTACTAAGTCAGGCACCTTGATAGCATCCTTTGAGGATGGATATAAAAGAATAAATACCGTGATGCTTGCCACAGTAATAGTCAAAAATATACAGACCAATAGAACCTTTAGTATAGTAGCCCAAATAGAATTTTCTTTTTTCATCCCCATCCAGCCAAAAAACAAAGATGGAGCCCACAAGCGGGATCGAACCGCTGACCTCGTCCTTACCAAGGACGTGCTCTACCGACTGAGCTATGTGGGCACACAATTTTTGAGTATAAACGATTTACCAAACTGCCTCTACCATTCATGGAAATGATAGCATAAAATCAATCTTGTGTCAAGGGAAATTTTAGCAACGTCTTTGTTAAACGCATCTAACATCGTGCTATTGATATAGATAACCCATTACTGGCATTCAAGTAAGAAGTCTATACGCAGATATTAACCCAAAAATCGACAAGCGAGTGCTGAGCATAAAAACACCAAAGGCAAGGATATTAAATACCCTTGCCTTTGGCATTCTGCATTTTTTGCAACCATAATTACTGCAATCTTAGATTTTTTTTCAATCTACTCCTCTTGTGATATTGTCTTCTTCATCTTCAACATTCTATTTGAGAGCTATCAGTTACTGTTTCTTTCTCCCTCTTTCTCCCTCTTTCTCCCTCTTTCTCCCTCTTTCTCCTTGCGTTGGCACCCATCATACCTACAAGCCCGCTTCCCAGAAGGATTAAGGTGCATGGTTCAGGAACCGCATCTGGTTCAATAGAATAGGTTATATCCCACTTAGGGGCATACTTTTGACCCATGCAGCTATTATCGCTGGAAACAAAGCCTACATAGCCGGCTGGACCACCTTTTTCTTCCTTTAACAACACACCATAATTCTTGCTTGTTTCACTTGTCCATTCCTGAACCATTGAGGTAATGTCCCAATCATACCACTGTTGTTTACCATTAACAAGGGTTATGTCATATACAGCAGGGGCATATGCTCCACCAAACCAGGGAATACCATATCCATTATCAGTATAAACAGCCTTTGCCTCGTTCCAATCCTCTGTCAGTCTGTAGGCACCAACTGGAACCTTAAAGCTGTTTCCACAGACTCGATACATACTTAAGGTTGCTTTTTCAATCGTTGCATTTTTGGGAATATTAACCACAATAGTATCATATCTGAGCAATCCCCTCAAATCACGGCAGCCCTTACTTCCTATCTGGATATATGGATAACTGCCATATGTCGTCTTTACCTTACTCATTATCATGGTATCCAAACCATTTTTTGGCTGATAACTGATAGTCTCAGCTGTAGCCATAGAAACAAGAAACATTCCAATCAGAAAACTTATTGTTAGCCTTAACATTGTTCTACCTCCTCGAATGATTTTCCTTCCTTGTAAAATTGGAAGGTTTTTGTTTTGACAATAAAGAACCTCTGCAAAGCAATATTTACGAAACATTATCTTGAGCATTACAAAAAACATAAGCTGTATGTCATGCACTAATGAAGGCTTGTGAACATACTTCAAATCCCAGAATACCTTTTCTGCTATCGTAACATGAGGGGAATCGTCTGAAAAACCATACTGAATTTCAGATGGACCAAAAAGTCCTGGTTTTACATGCAATCTTTTTCCTTGAAGGATTTCATGCTGTTCCACTGCAAATGGCCTCTCAGGTCTTGGTCCAACTACACTCATTTCACCTATCAAAACATTAATGAATTGAGGAATTTCATCCAGCCCAAACCCTCTTAATAAATTGCCAAAAGGTATTATTCTTGAGTCATTGGTTACAACCTCTACAGGGCCGGTATGTTTTTCTGCATTGTTGATCATAGTGCGAAACTTATAGACATGAAATAGTTGCCCTTTTTTCCCTACCCTTTCCTGTTTATAAAATACAGGACCGGGTGATACCAATTTTATCAAGATGGGAATAACTATAAAAAACGGAAGCGACATCAACAAACCTGTGATAGCAATCACAACGTCCAAACCTCTCTTTCCTTTTTTCATATAAAATCCCTGTTCCATTACAACCTCCTTAATTTATAATAATCAGTCGCTTGATAGCCGACTGTTGAATACCTACATTTAATATATACCACATTTTTTCGATTTTGTCAATACTGTTTCTTATCTTTTCTTGCGTTTTTTAATATATTTTAGCTTTTGCTTGCTTGAGAAGAAACCGAGAGGCCAAGAAAGGGTAAGGTTGTTGCATGCCTTACAAACATTTGGTTGTTAGTAGGATTATTTTCAATATACCTTAATTTTCCCTTGAATAATTTTTAAAAAGAGAGTATAATATGCTATGACTCGATGTTTCCAAGTTTTTTGCCACCATTGGCACTTTAGCAGTGAAACACGTATTATAATTAAGGAGGATGTTTATGTTGACTGTTGGTGAATTGTACAGATTGGGGGTTGAGCATGGAATAAAGACTGACCCAAGAGGTGAAGAAGAGGTAATGGAAGGGTTGAAACGGGTAGAAAAAGAATATAATGAGATGAAGGAAGAAGAAAAGGGTGAGTTTGATATTGAAAGATTGACCAACCCATACAGGGATACACGGATACTCTATGGTAAAACAGATAGGGTGGTAGAATGTGCGATTGTAGGGGTTGATATGGAAATAGGAGAGGTTTTACTTACAGAACGGCTTATCTCTCGAGGACAAAGGATTGATCTTATAATTGCTCATCATCCAGAGGGATCTGCCCTTGCTGGCTTTTATGATGTGATGCATCTGCAGGCTGATTTCTTGAACAAGCAGGGAGTGCCTATTAATGTGGCTGAAGGGATATTAAAGAAAAGGATTTCAGAGGTGGAAAGAAGGGTGCTTCCTGTAAATCATCAAAGAGCTGTAGATGCAGCAAGGTTGTTTGATATTCCGTTTATGTGCCTTCATACACCCTGTGATAATATGGTGACTAACTTTCTTCAAAAGAGGATAAATGAGGATAAACCTCGTACATTGAAGGATACAATTAAACTCTTAAAGGATATACCAGAATATAAACAAGGATTTCAGCAAGGAGCCGGACCAAAGATTATCGCAGGCTCTCCAGATAATCGGGCAGGGAAAATAATTGTTGAGATGACTGGCGGAACTGAGGGTTCAAAAAAGGCTATGGAAGCGTTTTCCAGAGCAGGTGTGGGCACAATTATCGGGATGCATTTTTCAGATGACCTGCAAAAAGAAGCAGAGAAAAATCATGTTAATCTTATAGTTGCTGGTCATATCCCTTCAGATAATATTGGGTTGAATCTGATGATAGATGCGTTGAAAACAGAACATAAATTGGATGTCATAGAGTGCTCAGGATTTAAGAGAATAGAAAGGTAAGCTTGATCTGATTGGTTCAAATATGCTGTTTAGACGATAAGATACTGGTTGCACGGTGAATGCTTGTAGATTTGTGTTAATGCTGGGAGAATTAATGATATGGAAAGCGTCTTTTCGTCAAAATTAGATGTCTGGAAATTGCTTGAGTTACATGATGTGCCAGGCCGTAAGCAAAAACGGCTGACAGAGGTGCGACCTTTGTCAGAGATGAGATCTCTTACCAATAATTCATATTTTAAGAATATTCTTATTCAAGTTATGAATGATATGGCGATGAGACAGTTGTCAGACAGCTTGGAATTAGCCGTTGGCAATCAGCCGTTAGCAGTTAGCAGTGTTGATGCCATGGGGGTAGCACCACTGACACCCGCAGCGGTGAATCAAGCCGTGAGCAGCCAGCCATCAGCCGTCAGCAGCGTTGATGTGGGGGTAGCACCACTGGCATCTGCAACGGTGGATCAAGCCGTGAGCAGCCAGCAGCCAGTTGTCAGCAGTGTTGATGCCATGAGGGTAGCACCACTGGCACCTGCAGCGGTGGAACAAGCCGTGAG
>JASEHA010000214.1 GCA_030018795.1 bacterium | reverse complement strand
ACTCATCTATTTTTGACTGAAAGAATCGTAGATTAAAAAACTTGAACATCGAGTAAAAAGAGAAGGATTATGCAGACATTGAAATTTATCTTACTGGTTTGTTTTTTATCCGGCTGCAGCTTGCTTTGCCCGGAAAAATCAGTATCTCCTGTAATGCAAGAGATTACAGATGCTACTGGGGTGAAAGTTAAGATAAGTATACCTTCAAAGAAGATTGTTTCCCTTTCTTGCGGAATTTCAGAAGGATTATATGCCCTTGAGAAAGGGGATGATATCATAGCTGTAACCGATGATTGTAGCCATCTGCCACAGGTAAAGGGAAAGGAGAGTGTAGGAAATAAGAAAAATATTTCTATGGAGAAGATGATTCGTCTCTCTCCTGAATTGGTTCTATCCATGGATGGAGATGTCCCTGAGCAAACCATAACCAATCTGCGGGATATGGGGATATGCGTATTTGTTTTGAAGAAGGGTGTAGTGTTAGAGGAGATAGAGGAAAATTTCAGGTTTCTTAGTACAATAACCAAGACACAGGGTGCAGCAGAGTTGAATATTGATGAGGCTGCTAAAAGGATGGATGCTGTGGCAAAAAGGATAAAATATCCAGGGCCAAAGGTTTTTTGGGAGATAGGTGCTAATCCTTTAACTACAGTAGGTAGGGGAACATATCTTGATACTATTATCAGGCTTGCAGGTGGGGAAAATATTGTTTCAGGAAAAACAAAGTTTCCCTATTATACCGTGTCTGCGGTAGTCAAAAATAACCCTGATGTTATTATCTTAAGCAATGTCCCTGAGGAAGAGAGCCTGCGATGGAAACAGATTGAATTGATAAGTGCGTCTCAAAATAACAGGATATATTCGGTTGAATCAAGGTTGATGAATGCCTCGACCCCACTTGCTATGGCAGAGGCTGTGGAAAAGGTTTCTAATCTGCTGTATGGGGCTTAAGTGAAATTGTAAAAAGAGAGGAGAAGAAGATTAACCACAAAGGGCACAAAGGAAAAGCACAGAGAGTACAGAGGACACAAAGAATAGGAAATTAAAAAAAACCTTTGTGGGCTTTGTGTCTACTTTGTGAATTTTGTGGTAAAGAAAGGAGGATTTTTATGAGCGAAATATATATGACCAGAGAAACTATTGACAAAATGAGGGAGGAATTAACGTATCTAAAGGGCACAAAAAGACGAGAAATCTCAAAGGCTATTGGTAGTGCCAGAGAGCTTGGTGATTTGAAAGAAAATGCAGAGTATCATGCTGCAAGAGAAGAACAGGGGCTTGTTGAGGCAAAAATCAAAATACTTGAGGATAAATTAAGTCGTGCTACGGTGATAGATAAAGAAAAATTTCCTGATGATACGGTTTGTATTGGGGTTAAGGTGTCATTAAGGGATGTGAATAAGGCAACAGAGATAGCGTATACCTTAGTTGATACGGTTGAGGCTAATTTTGCCGAAAGGAAAATAGCGACATCAACCCCTATCGCTCAAGGGTTGATGGGGAAAAAGGTTGGAGATATTGCCGAGATTCGAGTGCCAGCCGGGATATTAAAATATGAAATAATTGGTATTGTCAGGGAGTAGGCAGCTTGACAGGCTGAGAATTTTGACAGGATTACAGGATAAACAGGATAGGGTTTATCTTGTTCACGTCAAAATGTCTTGTTGCCTGAAGGCTTATAGGGAGTAACTTGTATGTTCTCATCTGAGGATAGAAAATACATGGCTAAGGCATTAACCTTAGCCAGTCGTGCCAGAGGGAAAACCAGCCCTAATCCAATGGTTGGCTGTGTTATAGTCAAGGATAATAAGATAATTGGTCAGGGTTTTCATCATGCTGCCGGTCTTTCACATGCAGAGATTAATGCCTTAAATGAGGCAGGGGATGATGCTCATGAAGCAACCATGTTTGTTACCCTTGAACCATGTTGTCATTATGGAAAAACCCCGCCTTGTGTAGATGAAATAATTAGTGCAAAAATTTCAAAAGTAATTATTAGTATTTATGACCCAAATCCAGTTGTTTCAGGAAAAGGGATAGAAAAGTTACAAAAAGCAGGGATAATTGTTGAGACAGGCCTGCTTCAGGATAGGGCAGCCAGGCTTAATGAGATATACAATAAGTATATTACTACCAGAATACCCTTTGTTTTGATTAAGGCTGGCATGAGTCTGGATGGGAAGATTCAGGGGCCGCAGCAGTGGATTACTAATGAAAAAAGCAGGCAATTAGTTCATAAAATGCGTTCAGAGTATGATGCTATTCTGGTTGGGAAACAAACGGTATTGAATGATAACCCATACCTTACCTCACGGATAAAGGGGAAGAAAAATGGGAAGAATCCGTATCGGATAATAATAGATAGCCGTCTGCAGATACCGATAGAGTCCAATGTATTTACTGATTCTGAGATGGTAATCATGGCCACCACCAATGCTGCCCCAGCAGACAAGTTATCTATGATAACGAAAATGGGGGCAAGGGTTGTTATTACCCAGACTGTTGATGAAAGAGTCGATATCGTTGAATTAATGAAACAACTTGGTCAGATGGGAATAACCAGTGTTATGGTTGAGGGAGGAGCAAGGATAAATGCCTCGTTCCTTTCATCTGGTGTGGTGGATAAGATGGCTTTATTTATTTCTCCGCAAATATTTGGGAAAAGGGATTATTTGTCTGTGGTTGAGGGATTGGATACAGCCATAAGGCTTTATGATACCTGTGTGAAAAGGGTAGAGAATGATGTCCTGGTACAAGGGTATGTAACGAAAAGGGATTAGGGGTTAGCAGCTAATCCTTAACCCCTACCTTAGAGGTGTTTTAGATGAAACAGCCATGGGATGTAGATAGTTATTTTAAGATTGTTTCTGCCCCAACAGGTGTTTTCTTAACGGTTTATCCGCCTGTAGGCGAGGGGAATCCTGTTTCTGCAGCAGAGATTATTGAACAGCTTAAAGAAAAGGGTGTGCAGCATGTCAATTCTCATGCTGTTGAAAATGCTGTTAATAGACAAAGCGGGACGGCTATACTGGTTGGTGAATACTTTGAGCAAGCGGCAGCAGATGAATTGTTTGTTGTTTCTATTGACAAAGATGGTCAGACAGCTTATCTGACTATTCTTGTGCCTGTAAAGGGCGGCAAAGAGATTGCTATGAAGGATATTCTTCGAAAATTAAAGCAGGAAGGGGTTGTATTTGGGATAAGCACAGATACCATCTTTGATGTCTTGAAACACAAAAGATTTAATGAGGATATATTGGTTGCTTCAGGTAATCCGCCTGTGCCGGGGAAGGATGCCTTTTTAGAATTTAAGTTTCCGACAACCAAGGTGACATCTATGGTCAAGAAGCTTGAGGATGGCCGGGTTGACTTTAAGAACCTTAATCTGATTGCCTCTGTTAAAGAAGGGGATACACTTGTGGTGAAACATCAAGCTGTAAAGGGTATTCCTGGGACAATGGTAACTGGTATGGAAATTTCTGCCCGTGATGGCAATGATGTTCCTTTGCCTGTTGGGAAAAATACAGTGGTTTCTCCAGATGGATTGGAGTTAAGGGCATCTGTTCCTGGAATGGTATACCTTAATCCTCGCGGTAAGGTAGAGATTGAGCAGGTTCATGTTGTTACAGGGGATGTGGATTATAGTACAGGTAATATCAATTTTCATAGTGAGTTGGTAATTGATGGAAGCGTTATGGATGGATTTATTGTTCATGCAGACAAGGATATTACTATCAAGGGAAATGTCTGGAAGGCAACGGTTACCTCTGGTGGGAATATAACCATTAAGGGCGGTATTCTGGGAAAGAATATAGGTTATATCTCGGCTAATGGCAATGTGACAGCTAAATTTGCAGAATATTGCCGCATTAAGGCACAAAAGGATGTCTTGATAGGTGAGTCTATTGTCAGCAGCCAGATAGATGCTGTGGGCAAGGTGGTGCTTACAGGCAGGCGGGGTGTGCTCATTGGTGGAAAAATAAGGGCAGGGGAAGAGGTGAGTGCTAAAATTATTGGGTCTCGGGTTGATACGCCAACAATTATAGAGGTAGGTGTTAATCCTGCGATTCGAGAAGAGATGAAGGATTTAAGTGAGGAGTTAACAGATGAAAAGTATAAGTTCCATGGGATAAAATTGGAGATAAAGGGATTGCTTGCCTTAAAGGAAAAGATGGGTCATGATTTCTCAGCAGATAAAGAAGAATTATTGGCCTCATATCTTGGTGCCCAAAACCTGCTTATAGAAAAATTAAGGGATGCAAGTGAGAGTATCACCCTGCTTCACCATGAAATAACAACCGTTGGCGGCGGCAGGGTATTGGTTTCAGGGATAATCTATCCTGGAGTAAAAATAAGCATTCGAGCTGCAAACATGTATATCCGTGAAGAGTATAAGTATGTCTGCCTGACAGCCAAGGGTGATGCGATTGAGATTATCCCCTATGACCTTGCTCTGGCAATGCAGAAAAAGAAAAAGGTTCTTTAACGAATCATGTAGGTAAGTCAAATTTTAAGTTTAATTTGACTTGTCTCCATGATTAATTAAAGAATCAGAAAAGAGTTAGAACGCTGATGAATAACTTTTTAGGTTGTGCACGATTTTAGAGGAGGACAGGCAAAAG
>JASEHA010000213.1 GCA_030018795.1 bacterium | reverse complement strand
AAACTGGCGAATCTGCTTGCCTGTCTCCCTTTCCCACAAAATCAATGTCCTATCATCAGAGCCAGAGAGGAGCAAGCCCCCATCCGGCGAAAACGCACAACTTAAAACCCAGTCCGTATGCCCCTTAAACTGGCGAATCTGCTTGCCCGTCTCCCTTTCCCACAAAATCAATGTCCTATCACCAGAGCCAGAGAGGAGCTCTTTGCCATCAGGAGAGAAGGCACAACTTGTGATGGGCCCACTATGACGCAAATTAGGAGAGCCATAGAAGCCTTTTAAGGCATGACCTATATTCTTTTGATAGTAATTAAAGTTCTTATCATAAGGGTTGTAGCCTGGGGTATCAATATCTATCAAAATTCTGGCAAGCACTCCCCATTTTTCTTGATACCAGTTCGAGACCCATTTATCTATCACCTCTTTTCGCATCCACCTTTCAAGTAACTGCATCCTGACAGATTCAATCTCTGACGAGACATCAAAGAACTTTTCAGCAGAGATATACTCATCAAACAGTGTATCCCTTGAGAGTTTAGACAACCCATGATAATAGCCCAGTGCTTCTTCCAATCCTTTCGTATCTTCATTACAAAGTATTGCGGCTAAACGATTATACAGCCATTCTACCATGTGTCTATTAGCTTTTATTTCACTTAGCTTTTTCTCATAGGCAGGTATTGTTTCTTGCTTTTCCAATTCTTTATTTTCCATCCCTTCCACCTCGCACAGGATACGATAAGAAAGGGAAACTATAGGATTTGCCAGATTATCCTGCGGAAACCCTTCTTTTATCTGCTGCAAGATGTTGTAGCCGATATTTAAACCCTTGCCTGCGGCAATAGGAGTGCTTTCAAGATTAGAGGCAACATCCTGATTAACGATTTTTTTGATATCTACCTGCTTGAAATCAGACCCTACCATATATCGGGCAGATAGAAATTCCATAATGGTTGAATGGAGAACCACATATTCTTCAAATCCTGAAGGGATAAGAATTTGTTCCTGAACCAGGCCGTCTATCCACCTATTAACCTCAGATTCTATCTCATCTGATGTTTTTCCATTTTTCTCTTCCAGCCATACTTGAAAGGATGTTTTTAAGGTAGATGATGAGATGGTACGGACAGGGGCATCCCCACGAGGTTCATACAGGCATTCGTAAGAAAGCCGGGATAAGGCATCATACTGGCTGGCTGCATCTTCATCTATCTCGTTTAACTCATTTTTGGCATCGATAAAGAACTCTTTTAATGGCCGTCTGAAGGTTTTAGCCTTTATTTTCTGCCAGATTGTCAGCAGTAAAAACTTAAGCAACAGGTCATATATCCTGTATCTTGTATCGAATCTATGGAATACCTCGTAATAAATGATGATGAGAAGGGCAGTGAGTGGTGTTCCGGCAACCTTTTTTACTACCTCTTCCTGCCAGATTATTGTATCAAATTTTTTGAATATATCTGACTCTCTGCCATAGAATGTAGCGGCCAGATCACGCACCTGTTCCATATCAAGTGATTCGACATTAAAGAACGGCTCTTGATGTGTATCAATGTCCCTTTCAATAGGTCTTGATGTCAGGAAGATACGATTTTCATCCACTGGTTTTATGTTTTTCATTATAGTTTTAACCATATCAAAGATAATCTGTCGCTGCGTGGGCGGTGCTTCATCAAGCCCATCTACATACACAGACAACCTTGAGTTTGCCCAGAAAAGGATTATCTCTTGTTCTGCCTCTTGCAAGGCAACAACCTCATCTGCAGATAATGCACCAGGCTCCTTGCCAGGGAAAAGGAAGGCATAGAGGAAATATTTCAAGGCAGCCTTCAGATCATGCCTTGCCTCATCTGGATTCAAGCCTTTGTTTTTACACCAGACATCAAATTCAGGCAGCAGCTTGCACTCGCTATAGACAGGCTGCATATTACTCATTGTGTTGAAGGTAGAATGGATAAAGTATCGCAGTATTGTGGTCTTGCCTGCACCAGGAAGCCCATAGATAAAGCCTTTATTAAACCCTGTAAACACCTCTCTGGCTGTAAATATCTGTTTAGGTTTTTCATGTTTTTCATGTTTTTCATGTCTTTCATGTTCTACTACCTCTAATCTCCTATGATACTCAGATGGTTTACTTCTTCCTTCAGGGATATTCTTATGATCAATACGCAGGTTTATGAAGTTGTCTTCCATATTAATATCCGGGTATATCCCCCCAAAGACCTTGATTACATTGGTTTTATTTTTTAATTCCAGCAGTCGGGATTTAAGGTCTACAGAAACATCTTCCTTCCCTGAACGCAGGATAATGTGATACAAGGTAATAGGGGTATCTGTGAAACCCTTTAACTCTCTTGGTATAGATTCTTTGAGATACCTTATCTGGTAGTTTTCAAGACGAGATTGCAACCCTGGGAAGAGTATTTCAGTAACAACCAACTCCTCTCCTTCTGCCTCCTTTTCCATTCTAAACATCCTGGTGCCTTCATGGCCGGTGAAGTCTATCTTTTCGCCCTTCTCATTCAGCCAGAAGTTAAGAAATCCGCAGTGAGCCACCATCCTTAATGAGACCTTAAAGCCATGTTTATCGGGTATCCTCTTTTTAGAAAAGAGGTCAATCATAATCTGGATAAGGTTATCAACCTTATTTATATCGCCAAAGAATACCACTGCATCGCCAATGGATTTGATTGGTTCAAAGGAATGGCTTTTAATGATGCTATAGGCTTCCTGGTAGTAATATTGCAGAAATGCCTGGGTATATTTATCGTTTAATTTTTTTGATTGAGCTGTAAAATTTACCATATCGATCATGGCGAGTATACCAAATTGCTGAGATGTTTTGATAGTGAAGTCTAATACCGGCTGTGTTCTTGAGAAAAAGTCAGGTGCATCACTAGCAATCCTTTTGAAATCAGCATCTGTTACCCAGAGAATATATTTATGGTTTCTTTCTGCCAGCCTATCCCGATGAAGGTTTATGAACCCCAGTAATTCAGGGAAACCTTTTTCTATATCACAAAATGAGACCATTATTTGTGAGGCAGGGTCAATCTTCTCCATAAATTCCAGGGGATTCTTTTTAGTTGGGGTAATGTAGAAATTTTCAAATTGGTCTTTGAACCTATTTTTAAGCCCTTGAATGATAGATTTGCGGACATCTACAGCCTCATATCTGGCTAAGATAAAAGAGCTTGTTTTGAGGTTAGTTGCGAGCAGGGTTAAGTTGTCTAATTGGTCTTTAAATATCTCCATTTTTATCACCTTTTAAGGGAATGTGAAGCGTGTCTGTAACGGACACAGACAACGGACATCCCCCCTTCTTGCCTAAAGCAATGGCTTAACAATAGGATGGACATCCACCCATACCTCACCGTTTTGATACTCTAACAGGCTAAGGTTATGGAGGCAGCTCCGAAATGCCTCTTCATTAATAGCCTTTTTCTCTTTATCCTCATTGATTCTTCTAAGCACACTGTATTGGTCGGACCTAAGTAGACGCTGATAATTGTTTCGTCTCTTAGTTGCCGCTTTGTGTATATCTACAACATCAATCTTCTCTTTTTTATTAACCATTGCCTCAAGGGCAGCATCTTGAATAAGTCTAATCAATTCTATCATCAATCCACCACTCAATTGGATTGCTTCTTTAATGGCATCAATTGTAAAGAGATGCTCTTCTGCACGTTTTATGATAACCTCTTTCAATGCCTTATGTGCATCTGTCTCTTCTTTTCCCTGTCTATCAAAGGTTGTTATATTAGACAATCCAAAGCTATTATGAAAAGTCTTTTCAATCAGAGGGAAATCATTTGAATGTCGTAAGGCAATAGGGAAGGTGTAGATGGTGTTTGAATTGATACTTAGCAGGGATTGCCCATGTTGAAAAAAGAGATTAGAAGCCTTCTCAAGGTCACCCTTATCTATATCTTCAATGATGATAAGTACAGATTTTTTTGTCTTCTCCTCAATCTCTGGTATAGTAAGATTTATTTTATCGATAAGTTCTGACAGTCTTGACTCTACCTTTGCTCTAAGTGTAGTAGTAGTCGCTGCCTCTCGTTGTAATTTTCCCTGCAACCTTATCACAAACAGCTCAATATCGCTTGATAAATCTCTTTCTTCAGAAGATGTTATCACCTTTTCCTCGGTAATATCATGATGCAGCCAATTAAAGACATGCTCAAGGATTCCTTTGTCTATCTTTACCTTCTCCCTGATTGCTTTTTCTAAGAGTTTAAGCATGGAAATCAGGAGTATATCTATATAATTCAGGTCATAAAAATTAAGGCTTTCAGTAATCGAGAATTTGACAATAAAGAATTGATCATCTAAGTGTAAGGCAAGCCGATTTAGCTCTGTTGACTTGTCGCTACCCCTATGTCCAGTAAATAGTATCTTTACCTTTTCTTCGGTATTTCGTAGATAAATCTCCATTTCGTGCAGAGGCGTCTGTGGTCTTTCGACAAAAAATGCATCAAGCTCTTCTTTGCTTGCAAGGGGTTTGTTATAAGTAAAGAGATTGAGTACTGCAACTAAGTTTGTGGCACGCATTCTTTTCCTCCAAATCTTACTTACTCGATGTTCAAGTTTTTTCTGACCTGCGATATTGGTTCACCTTTTTCTACAGAAGTGACCACAAGAGGTAGCACCT
>JASEHA010000212.1 GCA_030018795.1 bacterium | reverse complement strand
TGGAAGCTTGACTTACCTTAGTAGCACAAGCATCCTTGCTTGTGGTTTTGCGGTTCAATGAGAAAAAACTTGAACATCGAGTAATAGCTAACGGCTAACTGCTCGTTCTGGAGGTTATATGTTTCGGAGGAGAAGGAGGAGGCTTTATCAGCGGTATGTTCCGGTAAAACCCCTGTCTGCCTTGAAAAAAAGATTTAAGTTAGGGCTTGACCTTAAATCTCCTAATTTTTTGACAAAATTAATAATTCTTAGTGGATTATTTGCCTTTCTTGCCTTTGCTGGAACCACTACTGGTATTATTGTTGGTTTTTCCTCCTCTATGCCTGATCTTACCCCTATCTTAGAGACAGAGGGGATGGAATACTGGGAACTGCCAACAAAGGTTTTTTCTCAAAATGATGAACTTATCTGTGTCTTTTCTGTAGGCCGCAGGGAGATGATCAAGCTTTATGATGTCCCCAAAAATTTAATAAATGCTGTTATTGCTACTGAGGATGTTGATTTCCATAAACATCGCGGGATCAATCCAAAGGGAATCCTTAGAGCCTTTGTAGTAAATATAGTCTCTCGCAAGATATCTCAGGGTGGGAGTACTATTACCCAACAATTAGTAAAAAATCTTTTTCTTACCCAGGAAAGAACCTATCGCCGTAAGATTCAGGAAATAATCCTTGCCTTAATGGTCGAAAAAAAACTGACTAAAGATGAGATAATGGAACGATACCTTAATAAAATCTACCTTGGACATGGGAACTATGGGGTTGAAAGTGCAGCACTCTTTTATTTTGACAAACATGTTAAGGATTTAAGCCTTGCTCAATGTGCCATGTTAGCCGGTATCCCCTGCTCCCCAAGCCATTTTTCACCCATCAGCTATCCTGATGCAGTCGCAGAAAGGCAGTCTTTTGTCTTAAAGCGAATGGAAAAAGAGGGATTTGCCAGCCCTGAGCAAACAGCTGCGGCAAAAGAGGAATTTCGCAATCAACTCTCTGTGATGTCCAAAAAGGCATTTGCTAAAGCCTGTACCACAATAAATGTATCGCCATATTTTACAGAGTATACCAGACGGATACTTTCTAAGGAGTATGGAGATAATGCCATCTACAAGGGTGGGCTAAAGGTTTATACTACCATGGATATAGCCATGCAGAAGGCAGCCGAGAGTGTTCTTTCTAAGGCACTGGATGACTTGAATAAGAGCATGACCAATAAATCATCAAGGATAGAGGGTGCTCTTGTGGCTATTGAGCCGTCTACGGGACATATCAAGGCAATGGTCGGCGGAAGCGGATTTAGTAAGTATAATCAGGTCAATCGGGTGATTCAGGCACATCGTCAGCCTGGTTCATCGTTTAAGCCATTTATCTATGCAACGGCAATTGATAGTGGGTTTACCCCATGTTCTTTGCTTGATGATTCACCTGTAAAATATAGGGGAACCGATGGAAAGGAATGGGAACCGCAAAATTATGAGAATGAGTTTCAGGGCATTGTTAACCTCAGAGAAGCATTGGAGAAATCCATAAATGTGGCTTCTATAAGATTATTAGAAAAGGTAACACCACGAAAGGTTGTCTCTTATGCTCACCGCCTGGGGATAAAAAGCTACATAAGCCCTGACCTGTCTATAGCCCTTGGTACCGCAGAGGTTACACCCCTTGAAATAGCCACTGCCTATACCCCTTTTGCTAATCAGGGGATAAGGACAGAGCCCATAACTATTAGGTGTATAAAGGATAAGGAGGATGTAGTCATTAAGGAAACTATGCCTCAGGAGGAAAGGGTGATTTCCCCTCAAACAGCATATATCATGACCAGCCTGATGAAAGGGGTTGTAGAGCGGGGTACAGCCAGAAATGCTATTGGCAGCAGACTCGGCAGAGAGGTTGCCGGAAAAACAGGGACAACCAATGATTATGTCGATGCATGGTTTATTGGATATACCCCGCAATTGGTTGTTTGTGTCTGGATAGGTTATGATAAGGGACAGATTCCCCTGGGACATGGAATGGCTGGTGGTGTTGTCGCTGCCCCTATCTGGCGAGATTTTATGCTTAAAATTATCCATAAAATACCACCTGCCTCTTTTCCAAAGCCAGAAGGGGTAGTTACAGCCTGCATTGATCCAGCTACAGGGTTGTTGGCTACCAAAAACTGTCCCTGGATGAGAAATGAACATTTTATTAAAGGCACCGAACCAGTAAAGTATTGTACCACTCATGCTGGCCCGCCCCCACAGGATAACCAGAAACAAAATGCCACAGAACCACAGCCAGAAGAAGAGGTAATAGAGGAAGATATTGATAAGGTAATGCTGGAAGAGTAGGATGGAGAAGGAGAGAAGTTGTAGAGAACGGTCATGACCGTTCTCTACCCACATTTACAAATGAAATTATTAATCAAACTCTTATTGGCTACTGCCTGCTTTATCATTATTGCCTTAAGTATTGCCTCCACACTTTATATGCGGGATATTCTTAAGGGCTTGCCCTCCTTATCTCTGCTAAAGGATGATACTACTCAAGAGTATCACGACTTGTCTACAAGCGTTTATTCAAACAAGGATGAATTAATCGCTGTCTTTACGGTCATCAGGCAAAGGATGGCTGCTTTTAAGGAGATACCCGAATATTTAACCAATGCGGTTGTTCTGACCAATGACCCTGATTTTTATCAACGCAAGGGGATAACCCTTAAAAAGATTGTCTCTATATTACCACCCCTTCCCTTTGGAAAGAGGAATGGGCTAAGGGAAACTGGCCAGACTATTACCGAAGAGCTATTAACACCCTTATTTCCAGATAAAGAGAATACCTTTCAGCGTCGGTTAGAGCTGGCTATTCTGACTATGCAGGCTGAAAAGATGTTTACAAAAGAGGAGATACTATCCCGATACATGAATAGGGTCTTTCTTGGTCATGGAACCTATGGGGTTGAGGCAGCTTCACAATGCTATTTCCGAAAGGCGGTGAAGAACTTAACATTAGCCGAATGTGCACTTTTAGCCGGACTTTTTCATACACCAGAAGAATTTTCACCCTTTATCCATCCTGATAAGGCAGCTGAAAGGCAAAAACAAATGCTTGAGGCGATGGTAAAGTCAAATTGTATTACTCAGGTAAAGGCTATGGATGCTGAAAGAGGGATGGAAAAAAAACTTAAACGAATCTCAAGGAAGGGACCGGGTAATATCAAAACAACCATGAATAATGTTCCTTACTTTGTCGAATATATTCGTGAAAATGTATTCAAAGACTATGGAAAGAATGCAATATATAAAAAAGGGTTAAAGGTATATACCACTCTGGATCTTGGATTTCAACGGCAGGCAGAGATGGTGCTTAAGAGTGCATTGATGAGGCTAAACGAGAATAATCCTGAAAAACCTAAAAAAATTGACTCAAGGATAGAAGGGGCATTAATAGCCCTTGATCCAACAACCGGGCAGATAAAGGTAATGGTTGGAGGTAGTGGGATAAGAGGGTTTGATCGAATGAATCGGGCAATTTATACCCACAGGCAGCCAGGCTCAGCCTTTAAGCCCTTTGTTTATACCGCTGCGATTGACTCTGGCTTTACCGCTGCCACATTGCTTAACGATTCAGAAATATCATATGGAAAATGGAAACCTAAAAATTATGAGGATAAATTCCTTGGAACCATTACCTTAAGATATGCCCTGGAGCAATCCATAAATGTTGCCTCAGTAAAGCTGCTCAATAAATTGGGTGCTAAGAAGGCGATTGACTATGCTAGAAGAATGGGTATAGAAAGCAGGCTTGATAATGATCTCAGCCTGTGTCTTGGTGTCTCAGCGGTAACACCACTGGAGATGGCGGCAGCATATACTCCGTTTGCTAATAGCGGTATAGCCGTAAAGCCTATGGCTGTTAGATATATTAAGGATTATGAAGGGAACCTTCTGAATGTGTGTCTGCCTATACGAAAGCAGGCAATCTCTCCTCAAACAGCCTATATTATGCTTGATATGCTCAAAGGGGTTATCGAACGGGGAACAGCCAGGGCTACCCTGCGTAATCGACTCGGAAGGGAGGCAGCTGGAAAAACCGGGACATCAAATGATTGTGCAGATGCATGGTTTGCTGGCTTTATCCCTCAACTTATTACCTGTGTCTGGGTTGGACACGATAAGGGACAAATTTCCATGGGAGAGAAGATGTGTGGCGGTGAAATAGCTGCTCCAATATGGCGTGATTTTATGCTTAAGGTCAGCCCTCGCATACCACCAGCCTCATTCATAAGACCACATGGTATCATTGAGACTGTTATTGATCCATTTACCGGCATGAAAGCTGCTAAGGATTGCCCCAGGACAAAAAAAGAAATATTTATCACTGGCACAGAGCCAAAGGGAAGCTGTACAGTTCATCTTGGACCACCAAAAAAGGCAGTATTACCGAGGATAGAGGTAGAGACAGAAACAGAGGAAGTGGTGTCTGAGTGATTGCAAATAATAGAGACGTGATGCATCGCGTCTCTATTACTCGATGTTTCCAAGTTTTTTAATCTACGATTCTTTCAGTCAAAAATAGATGAGTGAAACGAAGTTTTCACGGTTCTTTAACAAATCGTGTGGGTAAGGTATTATCCTGAAATCGGCAAGTAGCCAATGGATAAGTTAATAACCAATTGATATA
>JASEHA010000211.1 GCA_030018795.1 bacterium | reverse complement strand
CAGGGTCAGGTTCCGGGTAGAAGTAGTGGTTACCCAACTGCTCCCCACACACAGGACAAACGCATTTAAAATCCCACATCCATAAATGTGGGATAACGCCACAAAAGCAGTTTCTCTGTAATTCTTATTTGTGTAAAACTACGACAGTTTGTGGGTTTTTGCCCCATACATTTAGAGTGCATCAACTATATCGATACATGTAAATTGTAGAGACGCGATTAATGGTTTTTTAACGAATCATGTGGGTAAGTCAAATTTAAATTGCAAATATTCTTAAAATATGTTAATATAGCTTTATGTCGAGAGGGTTGGAAAACTGTTTTATGAGCAGGATAAAAGAGGTTCTTTATAAAGGTAAGGGTGAAAATATGTTAAGAATAGTTTTGATTGCAACATGGCTGTTAATGATTCTTCCATCAATGGCATTGGCTAATGATACCCCAAAATGGGGGATAGGGCTTAATTATCCTGGTCTGGGTCTGAAATACAGGGTAAATTCTAAGAATACGGTTGAGATCAGGACACAATTTGGCAAAGATATCTTTGTCATTGGGCCAAGGTATTATTATAACTTTAGCCTTAAGGACAAACTCGTCCTTTTTTGTGGCGGAGAAATGGATCATTTGGGATTCAAGGGAAGGGTATCAGATGGTGCAGGCATTGCTGCTCTTGTCTTTATTGGTGGTGAGTATCTGGCTGCACCTGACCTTGGGGTAAGCATGGATATAGGACCTGCCTACATTAGTCTACAAGATAGGGATACAAATGAAAGGGAAAAGGGTGTTGATTTTGTTCTGAACATTGGATTAACATATTACTTTGGAGGGAACAAATGAGGGTAAAACACTTATGCCATGGCGAAATACAAAAAATACAAAAAATACAAAAAGAGATGAAATGGGCAGCATCTTCTCTATTCTGTGTATTCTGTGCTCTTGTGTCCTTCAATCTTCGTGTTCTTTGCTGTGCCTCTATGCTGATAGTATTTGCTAATATTACCCATGCTGAATTTAGCATCGGTTTACCGGGTGCAATCAAGGAACGGATAAAAAAGCTTGACCAGAGGATAATTGACCAGCCATTAATCAGCAGCCTTACGGCTAAACCAACAATACTTGCCCCAGCAGGCACATCCTCTATCACCTGTATTGCTATTGACCTGAATAATGCTTCACTAATCTACACATGGACATCTAATGCCGGCACAATCACTGGCTCTGGCTCACAGATTACATGGACTTCACCACTGTCATCTGGCACATATGCCATCATTTGTAAGGTGTCTGATGACAAGGGCAGGATAGACAATATGACGGTAGATGTGGCAGTTGTAAACCAATCACCAGTGATAAACAGCCTTACAGTAAACCCGGCAGATGTTGCCCCAGATGGCACAGCCATTATTACCTGCACGGCTTATGACCCAAATGGTGATGTTCTCGCATACACATGGGCATCTAATGCCGGCACAATCACTGGCACTGGCTCACAGGTTGCATGGATAGCACCATCATCTATTGGCACATATACCGTTCGTTGCAAGGTATCTGATGGCAAGGATGGGATTATTCAGAATGATATACAGGTGGTAGTTGTCATGGGTGTAAATCATCTGCCATGGATAAGCAGCCTCATGGCAAGTCCATCAATGCTTGCTCCCGGTTCTTTGTCCACCATCACTTGCACGGCTTATGACCCGGATAATGATCCACTGATGTACACATGGACATCTAATGCTGGCACGATTACTGGCACTGGCTCGCAAGTTGCATGGACTTCACCGCTGCCAGATGGCACATACACCGTTGGCTGTGAGGTATCTGACAACAGGGGTGGGACAAGCTATGGAAGTGTATCTGTAGTTGTCGAAAACCAGTCGCCAGTAATTGGCAGCCTCTCGGCTATGCCAACAACCCTTGCCCCTGGTGGCACATCTGCCATTACCTGCATCGCTGCTGATGCGAACAATGACTTGCTTGTTTACACATGGACATGTGGTACCGGCACAATCGCTGGTTCTGGCTCGCAGGTTGTCTGGGCATCACCGCTGCCAGCTGGCACATATACCATCAGTTGCGAGGTATCTGACGGCATGAGTGGGACAGACAGTGGAAGCGTGGCTGTGGTTGTCATAAACCAGGCACCAGTAATCGGCAGCCTCACAGCCATGCCAACAACCCTTGCCCCTGGTGGCACATCTGTCATTACCTGCATAGCCACTGACCCAAACAATGATGCCATGAGCTACACATGGACATGTGCTGTTGGCACAATTACTGGCACTGGCTCACAGGTTACATGGACAGCACCATTAACAGAGCAAGCATATACCATTACTTGTACAGTATCTGATGAAAAAGGCGAGAAAACACAAAAAGATATAATTGTATATGTAGATGGCAAAGTATATTGGTCGTTTGGTACTAATGACTATATCTTTTCTTCCCCAGCTATTGGCACTGATGGTACTATTTATGTTGGTTCAAACGACAATAAACTTTATGCCCTTAATCCAAATGGAACAATGAAATGGAGTATAACAACTGGTGGAGATGTTTCTTCTTCTCCGGCCATTGGTACTGATGGTACTATCTATGTTGGTTCATGCGACGGCTGTCTCTATGCTATAACTTCGAATGGTTCAGAGACATGGAAATTTGGAACAATTGGTGACATCTCTTCTTCTCCAGCTATTGGCACTGATGGTACAATCTATGTCGGATCTGATGATAATAATCTTTATGCTCTTAATCCAGATGGAACTGAAAGATGGAATATTCAAACAGGGGAGAATGTCTCTTCTTCTCCAGCCATTGGCACTGATGGCACAATCTATGTTGGATCTTATGATTGGAATCTTTACGCCATAGCCCCAAATGGAACTGTAACATGGAAATTCAAGACCATTGATAACAGCTTTATTAAATCTTCCCCAGCCATTGGCACTGATGGCACCATCTATATTGCCTCATGGAAGGGCATGTTATATGCCATAGCACCCAATGGATCAATGACATGGAGTTATGATATCCGTAATTACATAGATTCTTCCCCTGTTATCGGCACTGATGGCACCATCTATATTGGTTCGTGGGACAATAATCTTTACGCTATCACTCCAGGTGGGACAAAAAGTTGGACATTTCTTACCGGCAATGATGTCGATTCTACCCCAGCTATTGCAAGCGATGGTACTATTTATGTTGGTTCATCAGATAACAAGATTTACGCTATAAATCAGGATGGAACAAAGAAATGGGAATTTGTAACAGGTGATGATGTCCGCTCTTCTCCAGCCATTGGAGCTGATGGAAAGGTGTATGTTGGCTCTTATGATGGTAGATTTTATGCTATAACCTGCGGCAGTACTTTAGCTGATACACCATGGCCCATGTTTCATAAGAATTTGCAACATACAGGGAGGGTGGAGTAGAATTCAGAAGCAATGTAACTCAAGCTTCCAGCTTGAGCATAAACAACACAAGCAGGAATGCTTGTGTTGCAATTTAGAAGCCTATCTTCCAGTAATTCTGGATTCTGACTTTTTGAATTCATATCCTTATCAATTCATAATCTCGACTGCCAAGCCCAATCTCTTGAGCATATTCAAGTTGCCGTTGCCAGTTTATCTGTGGATACAGGCTCAAGAACTTATCCTCAATTTCATTATTCATGGATACATGCTGTTGATTAACCAGATCCACAGATGCCTGATCCAGGGCAACCGGGTCAAGGGATAAGGCAATCCCAATGTCTGGCACGATACAGGCATCACTAAAGGGAAGGCAATCGCAGCCAGGGGTAATATTAAGAAGAAAATTGATAAAAAATACCCGTCCGACTTTATTCAATAATGATCCATAAGCAAATTCAACCATTTTTTCTATAACCGTATCTGGCGGTGTACTGTCCCAATTAATCTTGAACACACCTGCTTTACAAAAGGAAAAGCATTGTCCACATCCAAGGCAATACTTGCTGTCTATTTGTGGTGCTTCTTCGGTCAAGGAGATAGCCTTGCCAGGGCAGGATGAAATGCATAAAAGGCATCTCTTGCACAGCTCTGGCTTTATCATGGGCATAGCTCCAAGATGCATCTTATACTTTCCGGCCTTGTCTGCACACCCCATGCCAATATTTTTTAATGCTCCACCAAAGCCAGAAAGAACATGTCCCTTGAAATGGGTGAGGACTACCATGGAATCTGCATGATAAATCCCTGAGGCAATGGAGACATCAGGAAAATAGTTTTTGTTTATAGTTACCTTAACGCCATCCTGTCCCTTTAGCCCATCTGAGATAATGATTGGTGAGTTTACACAAGAATAGGCAAACCCATGCGAAATGGCTGTCTCAATATGATTAACAGCATACGACCTGCCGCCAGCATAAAGAGAGGTCGTATCTGTAAGGAATGGGGTTGCATTCCTCTTTTTTACTGTCTGGACAACCTCTCTTACCCAAACAGGATGGATATAGGAAAATGTGCCCTGCTCACCGAAATGAAGCTTTATAGCCGTCATTTCTCCTGGTTTAATCATATTCTCGATATGCAGATTCTTTATCATTCGCTGAAATTTAGCAAATGAATTCTCCTCAAAATCTGCCCGCATGTTCATAAAATAAACCTTTGAAGACATGAAATCTCCTTTTTATATTAACCTTTGCTATAATCCTGAAATCGGCAAGTAAATAGGGTAGATGTAGCCTAAGATTCTATCTTGGTT
>JASEHA010000210.1 GCA_030018795.1 bacterium | reverse complement strand
TTAACCTATTGTTTGCCTTAGGCATTTTAGATTGTAGGCACTTGCCGATTCCAGGATTAAAGATATTTGCAACTATGTTGAAAACCATATATCTATTTTCCATCAAAAAAGACTGGAGTATGTCCAACACAAAGTCGATTTATGGAAAATACTTAAACAAAAAAATCCATATTTGTTCAAGGCAAAAAATATTTTAACTGCACAAGATTTGATTGAAGGATTTCTCAATGCTTTTTTGCAATCACAAGAAGAAGCACTATTTGGCAATTTTATTGAAGGTTTAGCAATTTTTGTTTGTGATAAGGTTTATGATGCAAAAAAATCAGAGTTAACAGGTATTGATTTAGAATTTGAGAAAGAAGGCATTATTTATATTGTTGAGATAAAAGCAGGTTGGAATTGGGGTAACGCAAGTCAAATCAAACAGTTAAGAATTAATTTTGAGAATGCGAAAAATCTGTTGCAACAAAAAACCATTAAACAAATCATTGCTGTAAATGGTTGTTGTTTTGGACATAATAATAAACCTGATAGAAATGGATACTTAAAACTTTGTGGACAAAATTTTTGGGAATTAATTTCTGGTGATGACAATCTTTATATGGATATTATTGAACCTATTGGATTTAAGGCAAAAGAACAAAACGAAGAATTTATTTACAGTTATTCCCAACTCATTAATAAATTAACACTTAAGTTCTCTCAAAATTTCTGTAACAACGGTATCATTGACTGGGAAAAGTTAGTTAAATACAACTCAGGGTTTGATAAATTACCTAAAATTTCAAAATGATATTTGGGGAAACAAGCATTTTTGAGCCAGTGGCAGTGGCATTGGCAGAATCAAGTTTTGTAAGTGCCGATTCACAACAAATAGCAGGGACACAAATTTCATCAGAGGCACACAGAGTTATTCAAAGCATAATGGACGGATTAACAACAGCAAATTTATCTCCCAATAAGCCAGATGAAATTGACACGATTAGAAAGGTTTGCAGACAAGGGGAAATGAAAACCGTCAAGCTGACAAAGGTTGACATTAAACTCGTTGCTCACAATGGAACGATATATTTGGTTGATTTAAAAACTGCAAAACCAAATGCAGGAGGTTTTAAGGAATTCAAACGAACGCTTTTGGAATGGGTTGCCGCAACTTTAGCGAACAATCCAATGGCAAATGTTCAAACAATTATTGCAATTCCTTACAATCCTTATGAACCACAGCCTTACAATCGTTGGACAATGCGAGGAATGTTAGACCTTGACAATGAATTGAAGGTAGCAAATGAGTTTTGGGATTTTCTTGGAGGCTCTGGGGCATATCTTGATTTGCTGGATATCTTTGAAAGAATCGGGATTGAACTCAGACCAGAGATTGATCAGTATTTTGCACGATATAACAGATAACATCAATATTGGCTTATTCGTGAATTCATTGGTATGCTATACTCATCACCGGCATAAATTGAGATTTTCTTTACTCGCTTTTCTATAGAGCGTGAGAGCGTCGAACTGCAGTCGTTGAACGGAGTCGAAACGACTATGCCTGAAATGGCCAAAATTGAAAATCACAAATTATAACGCTATCATGCACTGGTGACTGGTGCTCTGCTATGTGTTTGTTGTACGGTGGCACAGACATCCCTGTCTGTGCAGATAGAGCCCATCTGCCAGAGGTAGCACCTCTGCCAGAGTGAGCCCCTCTGGCAGTATGATGAGTCAAACACATATCACAGACAAGGATGTCTGTGCCACCTAACTTGGTAGTCGCAGGCTTTAGCCTGCGTCCTGCTTTATTAGTCGAACATTCATTTCTCATGCTTTGATGGTAGAGTTCGTTCTAAAAAATTGCAATTTATGCCAGTGGTGAGTATATAATCATCATCAGCTGATATTTGTGTTATTGCATCATGTTTAGTGCCTTTCAAGAGGTAACAAGATTGAAACCAATAATTGGAATCAGTGGTTCTATAGACAATGCAGGAAAAATGTTTGTTCACGAAAATTATATTAAATCTGTATACAAAGCAGGCGGAATACCAATAATTCTTCCACATGTTCAAGATGAATACATTCTGAACAATATACAGGGGATGGTACTTATAGGTGGAGATGATATCCCGTCGAATATGTTTGGAGAAGAAACTGTATGTAGTATCCAACCAGAAAAGAATCAAAGGCTGCAACATGACCTCTGGTTAATACAAAAATTAAAAGAAAAAGCTATCCCAACACTTGGGATCTGTTATGGGATGCAGATAGTTAATGTTGCCCTTGGAGGGACACTTTATCAAGATATACAGACACAGCATCCACAAGCAATTAACCATTTGCAAAAGACAAAGGCAGCAACTCTGGCAAATGACCTGGTTCATTCAGTAACAATAAAACCTTCAACAACCTTAGCCTCTATTCTTAATAACCATGAAAAATTAATGGTAAATAGTACCCACCATCAGGCTGTTAAGGATGTTGGAATGGGATTGATGATTTCTGCTATATCACCAGATGGGATTATCGAGGCAATTGAGTCATTGAATGAATGGTTCTTAGGAATACAATGGCACCCTGAAAAGATGGATAATGAATCTTCTATACAGATATTTTCTTATCTTGTTGCAACTGCTGGTAGAGCACACCAGAGCACCAGTCACCAGTGCACTGGTGCTCTGATGACTGATGACTGATGACTGGTGCATGGTGTGCTCTATCAACTGGTGCCATAATAAAGAGGGTTATAATGCTATACTACATCATCAAAAGGATGCTTCTGACATTACCAGTCCTATTTGGTATCGCTACAATTACCTTTATCCTTCTTTTCCTTGTGCCGGGTGATGCTACATTATGCGTGGTTGGTGAACGGGTAGATAAAGAAACCATGGAGATAATAAGGAAAGAGCGGGGGATGGATAAGCCAATTGTGGAAAGATATATAAATTATCTCTACAGGCTTATACACCTTGACCTTGGCCGTTCTTATTCTACAGGAATACAGGTAAGCAAAGCTATATCTCAGCGATTTCCCAATACCTTGTGTCTGACTATAGCGGCTATGTTTGTAGCTATAATTATAGGCATTCCACTGGGTATATTATCAGCAGTAATGAGAGGAAGGTTTGTAGATTATATCTGTATGTTTTTGGCTGTCTTTGGGGTATCTACCCCTGTCTTCTGGTTTGGACTATTACTCATTTGTGTTTTTTCTATCTATCTTGGCTGGCTGCCAGCCTCTGGCATGGGCAATGGTGACATTCGGCATCTTATTATGCCGGCACTAACGCTTGGACTGCATTCTGTTGCCTTTATTGCTCGAGTTACAAGAACAAGTATGCTTGAGGTTATAGGAGAGAATTACATCCGCACTGCGAGAGCAAAAGGTGTTTATGAACACATAGTTATTCTTAAACATGCGATTAAGAATGCATTAATTCCAATAATTACCTTGATTGGGCTGGATTTTGGCAGTTATCTAAACGGTTCTGTTCTTACTGAGACAATATTTGGCTGGCCTGGTCTTGGACGATATGCGGTTGAGGGCATCATGAAACGGGATATACCGATTGTTATGGGCACTGTTCTCTTTGGTGCAACAGTATTTGTTTTAGCAAATTTAATAGTAGATATACTATATTATTTCTTAAATCCACGCATAAGATATGACAAAAAATGATTAAACGATTATTTTGCAACAAAATGGTACTGTTTGGCGGAAGTATAGTAATGATATTTGTAGTAGTGGCAATATGCTGTCCCTTGCTTTCGCCTTATGACCCATATCAGGTAAATCTCTGCGAACGTCTCCAGCCTCCAGACAAGGAGCATCTGTGTGGTACGGATAACATTGGCAGGGATGTGCTTTCCAGAATTATTTATGGAACAAGGGTTTCATTGGCAATAGGTGTAATTGCTACCCTTATCTCTATGATTTTTGGGCTTTTTTTTGGGGTGATTAGTGGGTATTTTGGCGGGTATATAGATAAGATAGTTTTATGTCTTATAGATATTATGCTTGCCTTTCCAGGTCTTTTATTAGCCATAGGTATTGCTGTAGCTATTGGTCCGGGTCTTCTGACACTGTTTATGGCTTTATCCATAGTTGGCTGGGCAGGGTTTGCCCGAATGGTCAGAGGGGTGGTCATAGCGGCTAAGGAACAGGCTTATGTCGAAGCAGCAAGGGCAATTGGTGTCTCAGACATGGGTATAATTATAAGACATATCCTGCCCAATTGTTTGTCTATGGTGATAGTTCTATCTACATTGAAGATAGGTTCATTTATCCTTGGAGAGGCAGCCTTAAGCTTTCTTGGGCTGGGTGCTCAACCACCAACACCTACATGGGGTTCAATGGTAAGCACAGGCTTTGTTTTTCTGCGTTCAGCACCATGGATTTCTATTATTCCTGGACTGACAATAGCTGTAGTAGTAATTGGATTTAATCTTTTTGGTGATGGATTACGAGACACATTTGACCCAAAACTCAGAGAAAAAACAGATTGACTAAGAGAGAATTATACTTGATGTTCAAGTTTTTTGCTACCATTGACCCTTTAGCAGTGAAACAGTAGTGGCGGAGTTTTTTCGCCTTTTCGCCTCCTTGCTCGACAATTTCCTCCTACTACTACTTCTTTCAAGCAATTCGGAATCAACAAATAGCAGCCTTTTTTATCATGTCTTGCTCTCTTTCATTACGAATTGAATGCATCAAGTAGTACACAATAAGAGACATGAAAGATGTATG